>JBFYNT010000334.1:0-3216 GCA_041304225.1 Candidatus Aminicenantota bacterium | reverse complement strand
TGCCCAGGGGGATCCCCTCGTCCCAGGTCGAGGCCAGCCGGTCGAAGACGAGATCGTGGCGCGGGGTGGGAAGCTCGGCCTTCCCTCCCGCCGGCATGCATGCGTCCGCGAGGGCGAGCGCGGCGAGAAGGAGCAGGACGAGCGTGGGCCTGAGCTTCATGCGGACCGCCTTTCCCGATTATTCGGCCAGGCCGGCGACGAACCCCGAAGCCCAGGCCCAGGCCAGATTGAAGCCGCCGCGGCCGGCCTGGACGTCGAGGACCTCGCCGGCGAAGTATAGCCCTCTCCGGAGCTTCGAGGCGAGCGTCCGGTGCGCGACCTCGCGGGCGTCGACGCCGCCCGAGGTGAACTCGGCCTCGTTCCAGCCCCTCGTCCCATGGACGCGGAACTCCTTGGCCTTGAGCAGGACCGCCAGCCGCCGCGCCGCCGTCCGCTCGTTCCCGGTCCCCGCGGCGAAGCCCTGTTCGTCGAGAAGGCTCGGCAGGAATCGGGCGAATTTTTCCGGCAGGATGCCGGTCGCGAGGTCCTGTGCCGCCCAACCCGAGGTCAACCGGCCCAGGAAGACCCCGGCCAGTTCGTCCTCGGACATGAACGGCGCGAAATCGACAATAAGGGCGACGTCCTCCCGGCCCTCGCGGTTCATGGCCACGGACAGGCTCTCGCTGACGTCGAGGACGGCCGTCCCCGAAAGACCGTACTGGGTGAAGAGGATCTCCCCCTCCGCGGCTTGACCGGGCGATCCGCCGATCCGGCTCTCGACCCGGGCCTTCATCCTCAGTCCCTGGAGAAAATGGCACATCCGGACCTTGACGAGCAGAGGCACGGCGCTCGGCACGGGGGTTACGATCCGGTGTCCGGCCGCCGCGGCCAGTGGGTAACAGGAACCGTCCGAGCCGAGGGCCGGGTAGGACTTGCCGCCTCCGGCCAGGACGACCGTCCCGGCCCGGACGGTCCGCCCGTCCGCGGCGGCGACCGTCTTCCCGCCCGCCGTCTCCTCGATCGACCGCGCTTCGAAGCGGGTCTCGAAGGCCGTGCTCAGCCTGAGGGCCTCTAGCTCGAGGACCCTGAGGACGGAGACGGCCTGGTTGGTCGCGGGATAGACGCGGCCGCCGTCCTCGGTCTGAAGACGCAGGCCGAGTCCCTCGAAGAAAGCCTTGATCTCGGCGGCGCCGAAGCGTCCCAGGACCGAGGCGACGAGGCCCGGATCGGTCGAGGTGAACGCCGCGGGCGAGAGGTTCTCGTTCAGGAGGTTGCACCGGCCCCCCCCGGTCGCCAGGAGCTTCTTGCCGATCCACGGCAGCCGCTCGAGCACGACGACCGAGGCCCCCCGCCGGGCCGCGCTCGCCGCCGCGACCAGGCCGGCGGCCCCGGCCCCGATGACGGCGAGATCGTAGCGTTCAGGCACGGGGCAAGTGTAGCCTAGAACGGGCGCCCCGGTAAAGGGCGCGGCGGGATCCGCCGACAGGTCAGGCTTCGAGGACCTGACAGGCCCGCTCGATGTTGGAGACGTCCAGGACGACCGAGACCCCGTTGCCCTTCCGGGACAGGGTGCCGTAGCAGTACTCGATGTTGATGCCCTCGTCCCCGAGCTTGGTGGTCAGCTCGGCCAGCGCGCCGGGCCGGTTCTCCAGGTCGACGCGGATGACGTCCCGGAGCTCGGTCGTGTAGCTGAGCTTGCCGAGCAGCTTCACGGCCTTGTTGAGCTGCTGGACCACGAGCTTGGCCGTGTCGTGGAAGACGCCGATGGCGTCCACGTTGATCTCGTTCTCGGCCAGGAAGCTGCACAGGTCGCCCAGCTGGGACGGCTTGTTCTCGAGGATGACGTAGATCTCAGTGATGCGTTCGACGACCATGACGGACCCCCTATAAGGTAGGATTGATCATAGCCCCTTGCCTCTATGATATAGCACGATTCCCCTCCCCCTTCAATTCCTTCGCATTTCTTCCGGGCTGGCCGCCGCCCCGCGCCGGGGCGGCCCCGGAGGATTCAGTCGAAGATCTTGCCGGGGTTCATGATGCCCTTGGGATCGAAGACGCGCTTGATGCCGCGCATGATTTCGATCAGCCGGGTATCGAAGACGAGCGGCAGGTAGGGCTTCTTGACCAGGCCGATGCCGTGCTCCCCGGAGATGACCCCGCCGCGGCGGCGGCAGTCCTCGAAGATCTCCCGGCGGATGGGGTCGGCCTTGTCACGCCACTCGCTCTCCGGGATGGGGACCATCGCCCCGTTCTCGTAGCGGGCCTTCATGATGTGGGTGTGGACGTTGCCGTCGGCGGCGTGGCCGAAGGTGGGCAGCCACATCCCGTAGGTCGCCGCGAGCTCCCGGACCCTGCGGACATGCCCGGCGACCTCGGCCCGGGGCACGGCGATGTCGAGGATCTCGACCGTCCCGGACTTGATGGCGTCGTAGATCTTGGAGCGGATGGCCAGCACCTCGTCCTGCTTGGCGGCCGTGTCGGCGATGAAGACGTCGATGGCCCCCTTCTCGCAGCAGATCTCGGCGACGGCCTGGGACAGCCGGTCCATCTCCTCCTCGGACGCGGCGTCGAGAATGACCATGAGGTGCGTCTTGCCGAGCTTGGTCGGCCATTTCTTGTGGATGTGCTCCTCGGTCAGGACGATGGGCTCGATCTCCAGGAATTCGACGGCCAGCGGCACGATGCCCCGCTTCATGATGAGGGGGACGGTCTCGAGGGCCGGCTCCAGCTCCTCGAAGGGCACGACCAGCGAGCGCATCAGGCCCGGCCGGGCCTTGAGGTGGAGGATGACCTTGGTGACGACGCCGAGGGTGCCCTCGGAGCCGATGACCAGGTGCATCAGGTTGTAGCCCGTGCTCGATTTCTCGAGCTTGCCGCCCAGCATGAGGACCTCGCCCGCCGGGGTGACGAACTCGAGCCCGCGGACGTAGGTCCGGATCGTCCCGTACTTGACGGCCCGGCTGCCGCCGGCGTTCGTCGCGACGAGCCCGCCCATCATGGCGCTCTCGTCGCCGGGATGCGGCGGGAAAGAGAGGCCGGCCTCCTCGACCGCCTTGGCGAAATCGGACAGCCGGACGCCGGCTTCGGTCACGGCCATCTGGTTGTCGGCGTCGATCTCGAGGACGCGGTCCATCCGTTCGAGCGACATGACGATGCCGCCGCGGACCGGGACGCAGCCGCCGCACAGGCCCGTGGCCCCGCCGCGCGGCGTCACCGGGATGCCGTGGGCGGAGGCGA
>JBFYNT010000333.1:0-4066 GCA_041304225.1 Candidatus Aminicenantota bacterium | reverse complement strand
GCCAGCCGCAGCTCCTTCTCGACCCGGAGGCGTTCGGCGGCGTCCCTATCCATCTGGGCGGTCTTCTTCCCCACTTCGCCCTCGAGGACGCGGAGGCGGCCCTCGAGATCCCGGCTGGCCTTCTCCAGGCCGTCGATCATGCCGTTGAAGGTCCGGGCCAGGACCCCGGCCTCGTCCCGGCCGTAGACGGGAACCCGCTGCTTCAGGTCGCCCTCGGCGATCCTCTCGGCGGTCCGGGTCATCTGGATGAGGGGCCGGGTGACGAGGCGTGAGACGAGGCTGGCGAACAGGACGCCCAGGAGGAGCGCGCCGGCGCTGACGGCGATGACGGCCCCGTGGCGTCCGTAGAGGAGGTGGGACAGGATCATATAGCCCAGCATCAGCAGGCCGAAGAGCAGCAGCATCTTCGTCCGGATCTTCCGCGGCCCGAGGTTGGAGAGCGGGCCGGAGCCGGCGCGCCCAAGACCGGGGTCGTCCAAGTAGGTGCGTTTCATCATGTCATCCGCGGATCGGTCATCGTACCCGCCCAGGATACGCCGGCCATCAGGCGGGACAATACCCTTTGGGGGTGATTTTGCGTGGTGAACCCTCACCCTCAAAGGGGGGAAAGGGTGAGGGAGCCGGAGGCGGCCCCGAACGTCACCAGCGCCGGGCCTTGGCCGGTTCCATGCGGCGGAGGTCGAGGCCCCGCTCAACGGCCCCGATGCGGTAGAGGCAGATCTCGCGCAGGGACGACGGGTGGTGGAGGACCTCGGAGAGGGACTGGGCCCCGACGGCCCAGACGCCGCCGCCGCGGACCACGACGACCTTGTAGTCGTGGAGCCGGCGGACGAGCTCGCCGGTCCCGGCGTCGGGCGGGAGGACGGGGATGACCAGGTAAAGGAACGACCCCTCCGCGTCGATGGGGATTATGCGGTCGGCGGGCGCCGTCTCGCCGGGATAGACATAGTGGGCCGAGGCCTCGGCTTCCGCGACGTGGCAGTGCATGACCGTCTGGAAATCGCTGGCCGCGTAGATGGCCTTGTGGAGCGCGATCTCCGCGTCGTCGGCCGGGCCGGCCGCGAGGGGGACGCGGAGGAGGGGGCCGCCGACGTCGCGGGGCATCGAGGCCTTGGGCGCGTAGAGCATGGCGTCGACGCCGCGGACGGACATCGATCCCGTGTGGAAGGGCGAGAGGCGGGACTCGAAGACGCGGTGGCCGGCCTTGACGAACTCCCGGAGGATCTCCTCCTCCTCGCGGAAATCCGACCGCTCGTCGCCCTCGACCTCGTAAGGCGGAGGCGGGACGGCGAAGGCCCGGCCGGGATCGGCCGCGACCGCCCGGCGCACCGCGGCGACGTCGACGCGAAGCTTCTCCATCGACCGGACGACCGTCCCCGCGTAGTTGCCGACGCAGAGGCGATGGAAGGCCTCGCGCAGGCTGCGCCCCTTGGCCATGGCGCCGTGCCCGAAGATGATGGTCAGGGGGTGCGCGGCCAGGCGCTCGGGGATGACGCGGGTCAGCTCGGGCGAGCCGCTCGGCACGGCGAACCAGTCGACCGGCAGGGCCGGGCCGAGCGCGTGGAAGGCGAGGGGATCGACGGGCCGGAAATCCGGCGGCTTGGCCGGCTTGGGCGCGTCGTCGAGAGTGGCCAGGATGAGGTCCTTGAGGTGGGCGTGCATCGAGGCCCGGACCCCCGGCAGGCCGAGGATGCGGGCGTGGATGTCGGTCTCCGAGGACGCCTTGTAATAGCCGTAGTCGGTCTCCGTGGCCGAGAGGAAGCAGATCTGGCTCGGCTCGAGGTCGCCCTTCTGCGAGCCCGTGGCCGTGATGACGATCTCGTCCTCGCCGCGCTCGCCGGCCCTGCGGACGGCCATGTTGCCGCTGTGGCTGTCCTGGAGGTCGGCCAGGAGCGAGGCCCGCCCGAGGGCCTGGAACTCCCGGAAGAGATCGGCGTTCGCCCGCCACTTCGGGCCGCTCATCGCCTGGCCTCCCCGATCCGCAGGGCGCGCAGGAGCCCGGGCGTCGGCCGCCCGGACCCGTCCCAGCCCCGGACCCGGTAATAGTCCAGCCGCATCCGCTCCTGGTCCTCCCGCGACACGGTCCGCTCCTTCCCCTCGACGACGATGGGGACGTCGGCGAAGCGGTCGGGCAGGGCGTCGTCGGCCGCCGTGGCGCCCGCTTCGACGTTGAACTGCCGCTCGAGCGTGGCGATCCGGTTCTCGATCTCTTCCAGCCGGGCGACGGAGAGATCGCGGCCGGTGACGCCGCTGAGCATCCGGGCCCAGGGATCGGACCCGAAGGCGTAGCCGGTGAAACGGCAAACGCCCAGGCTGTCCTGGAGGATGCCGAGGTTCTGCATGTTCCGGATGGCGATCGGCGCCTGCAGGAGGCTGAAGCGCGGGATCTCCTTGGCCCCGCCGAAGAAGGCCAGGGAGACGGCGTAGCCGCCACGCAGGTGGCAGGCCCCGGTCGGCGAGGTCATGTAGCCGAGGGCCTGGGTGAAGGACGCCCGCGGGTCGTAGGCCGGGATCTCGAGCTTCTTGACCGTCATGGCGTATTCGGGGTGGCCGCGGCCGGCCGCCAGCCGCCAGGCGCCCTCGGCCAGCGCGGCGCCGAGCCCCTCGCGCCGGGCCGTCAGGGCCACGAGGGATTCGAGGGCCTCGGCGTCGCCGAACGAAAGATCGAGCCCGCCGGTCTCGGTCCCCTCGATGAGGCCGCGCTTCCGGAGCTCCATGGCGCAGGCGAGCGTCCCGCCGTAGCTCATCGTGTCCAGCCCGAATTCGTTGGCCCGGTAGTTGGCCCGGGTGATGGCGGCGATGTCGTAGATGCCGCAGAGCGGCCCCATCAGGACCATGGTCTCGTATTCCGGGCCCTCGCCGCGCTGCTCCTTTCCGTCCCGCCCGGCGACGCGGGTGTGCCGCTGACAGCCGATCGGGCAGAGGTAACACGAGCCCGCCTTTTCGAGGAGCGTCCGGGCCAGGGTCTCTCCCGAAATGCGGTCGACGTCCTCGTCGCGGTGGGTACAGTCCTTGAAGTTCTCGCGGGGAAGCATGGCAATGAGGTTGATCAGCTCGACCAGGCCGGCCGTGCCCAGGTCGCGCATCAGGCGCTTGGTCACCGGCGCCTGCTTCATCAGGTAGAGGGCCTGGTCGAGGCCGGACTGGTATTTTTCCCTGTCGGCGATGCCGATCTTCTCCCGGCCCCGGACGCGGACGGCCTTGAGCTTCTTGCTGCCCCAGACGGCGCCCGGGCCGCAGCGGCCGTAGACGCGGTTGCGGTCGTTGGCGACATCGGCGAAACGAACCAGGTTCTCCCCTGCCGGACCGATGCACAGGACCCGGGCCGGGCTCCCGGGCTCGGAAACGGCGGCCAGCTCGTCGTTCGTCTCGGGGATGGTCTTGCCCCATAGCCCGTCAGCCGGCCGGAGCTCCGCCTTCCCCGGTGAGATATCGAGCATCACCGGGCTGGGCGAGGCGCCCTTGACGACGAGGACATCGTAGCCGGCGGCCTTGAAGCCCGCGCCCCAGGTCCCGCCGGAATTGGAGGTCCCCAGGACGCCCGTCAGGGGCGACTTGAAGACCATGTGCCCGCGGCCGGCCGTCGGCGCGTTGGTGCCGACGAGCGGCGAGGCGGCGATGACGAAGGCGTTGCCGGGCCCGAGCGGATCGCAGGCCGGGTCGATCGTGTCGTAGAGGATCCGCGTGGCCAGGCCCCGGCCGCCCAGGTAGTCCAGGGCGACGTCCGGATCGAGCGGCACGGTCCGGACCTCGCCCCGGGTGAGGTCGGCGACGAGGACGCGGCCGTGGTATCCGGAGATCGGGTAGTCGGACATGCTCAGCGCCTAAGATATCAAATCGGCGGGGCCCCCGCAAGGAAACGCCGGGGAAAGCGATCCCTCCCGGGTCCTCGGGGGTCGTCTACGTTCGCTGCGGTGATTTTTCACGCCGGTCCGTTCGCCGGACTCGGCCGGCAGGGAGCGGACTCTGGGCAGCGACCATCAGAAGTACGGCGGAGCGACTCGGAGCCGCACTTCTGAGAAATATCCGGATATGGCTCTTCTAAGATATTTCGCAGAATCGAAGC
>JBFYNT010000332.1:0-3389 GCA_041304225.1 Candidatus Aminicenantota bacterium | reverse complement strand
AGAAGGCCCTGCCGGCCCTGGCCGCGAAGCTCAACCTGGCCGTCCTCGACGTCGACGACGTCTCCGGTCTGGCCAAGGACCCGGTCAAGTTCCCGCGCATCGGGCTCTTCCAGTCCTGGCGCGGCAACATGGACGAGGGCTGGACGCGTTACGTGTTCGACGACCTGGGCATCCCCTTCAAGACCCTCCACAACGCCGACATCAAGGGCACTAAGGAGCAGAAGGCCGACCTGAGAGCGGGCTTCGATGTCATCGTCTTCGCCGACGAGAACGCCAACACCATCAAGGGCACCCGGCCCGGGGCCGGCCCCGGCGGAGCGGCCGCCGAATCGCCCATGGCCCGCATGTTCCGCCAGAGCCCCGTGCCCCCGGAATACGAGGGCGGCATCGGGCAGGAAGGCGTCGACGCGCTCAAGGCCTTCGTCGAGAAGGGCGGCCGGCTGGTCGCGCTCAACGGCGCCTCGGAGTTCGCCATCGCCGAGTTCGGGGCCCCGGCCCGCAATTCGCTGACGGGAGTCGACCGGGCCAAGTTCTTCTGCCCAACCTCGCTCCTGCGGATCCTCGTCGACAACGAGTCGCCCCTCGGCTACGGCATGCCCAGGGAGGCCGCGGCCATGTTCGTCAACAGCCTGGCCTTCGACACCTTCTCGCCGTCCTACGACTGGGACCGCAAGGTCGTGGCGACCTACCCGCCGGACGAGATCCTGGCGAGCGGCTGGCTGCTCGGCGAGGAGTATCTCTCCCGCAAGGCGGCCGTGGTCGACACGAAGTGGAAGGCCGGCCGGATCTTTCTCATCGGCGTTCGCTGCCAGAGCCGGGCCCAGTCCCACGGGACCTATAAGTTCCTGCTGAACGCCCTGCTCTACCCGGGGATGTAGGCGGAAGGGGCCCGGCTACTTCGCCCGGAGAACGAGCATCGCGCCGGGCGACATATCGGTCTCGATGACCGTCCCGTCTTCGCGGACGGCCGCGGCGCCCGGCGCCTTGATGAAGCCGTCCACGAACGGGTTCGAGAGCCGGAGCGGGCCGCCTTTTTCCGAGACGATCCGGACTTCGACGACCTTTCCGCGCTTCATGGCCGCGGACACCAGGAAGGCGCCTTCCGCCCGGAGGGAAGCGAACGCGGCGTCCGTCCAGGCGGCCGGCAGGGCCGGGAAGACGCGGACGACACCGGCATGGCTCTGAAGGAGCATCTCCTGGATGCCCGCCGCGAAGGCGAAATTGCCCTCGAGCGTAAAGGGTCGGTAGGTCATCTTCGACTTGCCGCTCTTGGTTTGGTCGCCGTTGGCGTGAAAGCTGTTGGCCAGGCAGAAACACTCGGCGAAGGTCCGCAGGGCCCGAGCGGCTCTCTCGCCGTCCCCGGCCCGGGCCGCCATGTTCCCCAGCCAGCTGTAGGAATAGCCGCACCACCAGTCCGGCCCGAGGCGGTCGAGCTCGGCGAGAGCGCCCCGGATGGTTCTCGCGTCGGCCTCTCCCCTGCTTAGGTCGACGATCCCCAGGGGATGGATGGCCATGAGATGGGAGAAATGCCGGTGGGATTCCTTGAGCGGATAGCCCGGCGCGACGAGGAGCCGTCCGTCGTCCTCGGCCAAGGCCAGGTCCGGCCATTCGCCGAGGATGGTCCGCCATTGCGCGGCTTCGTCGGCCAGCCCGAGCTCCCCGGCCATGTTGGCCGCGGCGCCGTAGAGCCAGCGGACGAGGGCCAGGTCGAAATTCGTCGTCTCCTTGAACCAGGCGTCGATGCGGTTGTCGTTGATCTCGGGGCTGGAGCTCAGGGGGAGCTGCCTTTTTCCGTCGGCGCGCCGGATCGAGATGTTGTCGAGGAAAACGGCCACGCCCTTGACGTAGGGATAGGCCCTTTCCTCGAGGAAGACCCGATCGGCGCTGTAACGCCAGTGGAGCCAAAAGTGATGGGCCAGCCAAGCTGAAACCGTCGGGCCCAGAGAGTACTGGATCCAGCCGCCCATGGGAGCGCCGTCGAGGGCCGCGACGCCGGGGACGTTGAGCCCTTCGACCCCGAAATACGTTTTCGTGTATTCCTCGGAGCGGGGCATGATGGCCCACAGCCAGTCGAGGAAGGCCAGGCCCTCCTCCAGGCGGTTCCCGCTGTAGCAGGGCCAGTAGGAGAGCTGGGTGTTGAGGTCGTTATGGAAATCGCCCTTCCACGGCGGCAGGCCGCCATCGTCGGCCGTCCAAACGGCCTGCAGGGTGATCGGCGGCGCGCCGCGGCGCGACGCCGCGCCGAACTTGTAGGTCTCGAGGTACCACTGCTTCTCGAGCACGGGATCGGGCAGGCGGACCGTCGACCGGGCCCAGAACCCCTTCCACCAGGCCGCGTGCGACTCGAGGTCGCGGGCCAGCGTCCGCTTGAGAGCCCGAGCGGCCGAATCCGGAGCCAGCTCGTCGCCGCGTCCCCCGGGGACGGAGCCCGTCTCGCTCTCCGGATAAAGGGCGCTCACGCTCCAGGCCCCGGTGAGCATCCCGTAGTCCGGCAGGTCCCAGTCGGCCGCGACTTCGTAGCTCATCCCTCCCCATCCCTCCTGGTGGTAGCGGACGGAGGTCTCGTCAGCCGCCAGCTCCGGCTCTGGGTAGCCAAGGCGGGCCAAAGATCCCGGGGTGAGGGAGTTCGTAGCGCCGTCCGGCCCGGAAGCCGGAGCGAGGTAGGCAGGCGGCACGAGCTTCGGTCTCTTGCCGGCCGGCCAGCCCTCGAACTGGAACCAGCCCACGGGCTCCGTGGCGTGGACGAAGACGGTGAGCCGCGCCCCGCTCGTCCACCTCACCCGGCAGACGGCCTCGGCCAAGGACAGGCGAACGGACTGGATCTCGCCCAGCCCGGAGATGTCGAACTCGAGGGCCGCGGCCGGGATCTTGGTCGGCGCGGGATCGCGGTCGTAGGGGGCGTCGCCCATCCGGTGGACGGGCTCGTAGTCGCTCTTGAGGACGTGTTCGCGGACCCAGGCGAAGCGGAACTCGGGCCCGGCGAATTCGGCCACCGGCCTGAGGTCCCAGAGGTCGGCCCGGTCGAGCGACAGCCGGAGAGAATCGCCCTTTTTCCAGACCAGGGCCCCAATGAGGCCGTTGCCCAGGGGGATCCCCTCGTCCCATGTCGAGGCCAACCGGTCGAAGACGAGATCATGTCGCGGGGCGGGAAGCGCGTTCTTCTCCCCCGCAGGCGTGCAGGTCCCCGCTAGGGCGACCGCCGCGAGAAGGGGTAGGACGAGCGTGGGCCTGAGCTTCATGCGGACCGCCTTTCCCGTTTATTCGGCCAGGCCGGCGACGAACCCCGAAGCCCAGGCCCAGGCCAGATTGAAGCCGCCGCGGCCGGCCTGGACATCGAGGACCTCGCCGGCGAGGTATAGCCCTCTCCGGAGCTTCGAGGCGAGCGTCCG
>JBFYNT010000331.1:0-8081 GCA_041304225.1 Candidatus Aminicenantota bacterium | reverse complement strand
GATGCGCAACGTTGCCGCCGGCTTCGTCCTGACGGTCCTGACGCTCCTCGCGATCCCCGTCATCCTCGTCTGCGCCGTGCTCGGGCTCCGTGACGGGTTCCTCGTCTACGGCCGGTGGATGATGCGCGTGGGCCAGTTCCTCCTGGGTATCCGCGTCGAGGCGACCGGTCTCGAACGCCTGGACCGGCGCGTCCCCTATGTCTTCATGTGCAACCACCTTAGCTTCCTCGACGCGCCGATGCTCGTGACGGTCGTCGACCGGCCGGTCCGGTTCATCGTCAAGCGGTTCGTCTTCCGCATCCCTGTCCTCGGATTAGGCATGCGCTTAGCTGGCTACGTGCCCCTGGATAAGGAAGGCGTCGGCGAGGGACGGAAGCGGATCGCTCGGGCCAGCCGGCTCATCAAGGAGAAGGGGTACTCGTTCCTCGTCTATCCCGAGGGAACGCGAAGCTGGGAAGGGAAGCTCCTGCCCTTCCGGAGGGGCGGTTTCTTCCTGGCCCTCGACTCCGGGGCGCCCATCGTCCCGGTGTCGATCCAAGGGACCTACGAGCTGATGCCGCGCGGCCGCCGGACGATCCGCAAGGGAACGGTCCGGATCGCCTTCCACGAACCGATCGCCGTCGCGGCCGAGACGCGGGAGACGATGCCCGCAGTCATGGAGAAGGTGAGGGCCGCTATCGCCGCTTCATTGGGATAGGAAATTATGGAAGAATGGATCCCGGGAGGGTAGAGCCATGGGCCGAACAAATATCCGCCGGCGCGAGTTCCTGAAGACGATGGCCGCGGCCGCCGCGGCGGCGGGGACGGCCGTGTCGGCGTTAAGAGGGACAGACACCGGTGGAGACAGCCCCGTTCCCCTAAAGCCAGGAGCGACGGTCATCTCCGGGGACAGCCCCTACGACGCGAAGGGCCTGCCGACGGCCGTCCTCGGCAAGACGGGCGTCGCCGTCCCCCGTATCGGCGTCGGCCTCGGCAGCCGCTTCTGCGCCGTCACCGACGAGGACGAGGCCCAGAAGATCCTCCACGCCGCGCTCGATCACGGCTTCTATTATTGGGACACGGCCTACAGCTACACCAACAAGGCCATCGTCAGCGAGGAGCGGTTGGGGCGCGTCCTCGCGAGCCGCCGCGAAGAGGTCTTCCTGGCCACCAAGTTCGAGGCCCGGGACCGGGACGGCGTCATGCGCCAGCTCGAGGGCAGCCTGAAGCGCCTGCGGACCGACCGCCTCGACCTCTACCAGGTCCACCTCGTCGAATCCCTGGCCGACCTCGACGCGCTCGGCCTCCCGGGCGGAGCGCTCGAGGCCCTGCGCGAGATCAAGGAGCAGAAGATCGCCCGGTTCATCGGCTTCACCGGGCATCTCGACGCCGCGGCCATGGCCGAGGCCGCCCGCCGCCACGACTTCGACACCATGCTCATCGCCCTCAATCATTATTCGGAGCGGCGGGGCGACTTCGAGGGCGGGGCCATCCCGGCCGCCGCGGCCCGCGAGATGGGGGTCATGATCATCAAGGCCGTGCGCCCGCGCGAAACCGTCCCCGGCTTGGACCCGTCCGAGCTCATCCGCTACGCCCTGACCCTGCCCCTCGTCCACGCCGCCGTCGTCGGCATGGACAAGGTCGAGGTCGTGCGCCAGAACGCCGCCCTGCTCCGGGATTTCAAGCCCCTGTCCCGCGATGAGATGACCAGGCTCGCGGTCAAGCTCGAGCCCTTCCACGCCGGCCTCGGCGTCCCCTGGATGCGGCCCGGCTACCGGGACGGGGAGGGCTGTTGAGGCCGTCCCGCGCGCTCTTCTTCGCGGCTGTCACCCTGCTCTTTCTCTGCTGCCGTCGCTCCGAGACTGGACTTCCCCTCTTGGCTTCGGCCGATTTCGAGAGCGGCACGGCCGACGGCTGGGCGCCGAACGACCCGTCCCACTGGCGCGTCGCCCTCGCCGGCGGCTCCCTTGTCTACGAGCTCGTCGCGCCGGGCGAGCCGGGACCCGTCCGGGCGCCGACATCGGTTTCCGTTCGGACCGGCCTCGATGTCTCGTCCTTCGAGCTCACCGGCCGGCTGCGCTGCGACACCGATCCGGCCACGGCCGCCCGGGACATGTGTGTCATCTTCCATTACAGGGACGCGAACCATTTCCGTTACGTTCATTTCGCCGGCTCGAGCGACGCCGTCCACAACATCATCGGCCTCGTCGACGGCGCCGACCGGGTCAAGATCAACGCCGAGCCGGCCGGGACGTCGGTCTTTCGCCTCACCGACCGCGCCTGGCACGCCTTCAAGCTGACCTTCGACGCGGGGACCGGCGACGTCCGGGCTTATCTCGACGACCTCGATTCGCCCATCCTGACCGCCCTCGTCCCGGCCGACGCCTACGGCCTGGTCGGCGTCGGCTCGTTCGACGACACCGGCGCCTTCGACGACCTGACGCTTCGGGGTAGGCTGAGATAGGCCGATCCAGCCCTTATTAAGGTTTCATCTCTCAATTCCGGGTGTCCCTCTCTGGCGGCGATGGGAAATATCTTAAGAAAGCGCTATTTGAAGATATTTCGCAGAAGCCCGGCTCCGAGTCGCTACGCCGTGCTTCTGCCCGGTCCGCTCCCAAGAGTCCGCTTCCCGTTCCCCGGGGGGCCGGGGAGCTAGAGGTGATAACCGGAGCCAAGCCAAAGAGAGGGACCTCCCGGAATCGGGAGATGAACATTATCTAAGCAGGGCGGCCACAGAAACGTCTTCATCGAGATCGGGCCAGTGGATCCCGATCCCGCCTCCGATCAACCGCCAGTGCTCCCGTTCCGCCAGGGTGGCCTTCAGGAGTGGAGGGAACCATCGCAGGGGCACGCCTATGATCCGCCCATCCACCAGATGGACATGCATCATGTCACGGTCGAATCTGACGTCCCGAGCCGCAGGGTTTTCTTCTTTAACCGCCGAAGTACGCATCCCACTTTTCCTTGAAACGCCCGACATTCTCGGTCACCAGATCCCGTATCAGGGCCAGCTCACATCTTTTATACCCGATTGATTGGGCGACTTCAACCGGGTTGAGCCAAATCTTGGCATACCCGTGCCCCGATTCTACGTGAACGTGCGCAGGCTCTTCCCCCTCGTTACTGAAGAAAAAGAACCGGTAACCTTGTTCTCTGAGCCGGGTCGGCATGATTTGGCCAGTTGGCCCTTTCCTGATAATATGGACGCCGAAAACGCGCGGATCCTCTCATTCCGCCCGAGGAGTGCATTATGCCCTTTCGGAATCCCCTCAAAGCCCTGTTCGGACCGCCCGCCGGCGAGCCCGTCGACGATCCCTGCGTCCTGCTGCAGGACGAAACTGAGCTCGACGCGGCCGTCGCCTCGCGGGACAAGCTCATGGTCCTGTTCTACGCTTCCTGGTGCCCGTTCTCGCGGGCCTTTCTCGGCACGTGCCGGAAGCACGCCTCGGGCGGCGCTTTCGATTACGCCCGGATCATCGTCGATGACGACCACCCGCTGACCGACAAGTACGCCATCGAGGTCTACCCGACGGTCCTGTTCTTCGAGAAGGGGAAGCTCGTCCGGCGCCTCGACGGCGTCTACCACCGCGGCCTGAGCCAGGACCAGTTCGAGGACTTCGCCCGCCTCTGCTCGGCGAAGTAGGTCCGTTCCATGCGCCGCCCCCCGGTCCCGGCCGCCCTCATCCTCTTAGCGGCCGTCGCCGCTCTCACGGCCCTCTCCGGCGTCTCCTGCCGCGCCCCCGAAGCGGTGACCTTCGGGGTCGTCGCCGACTGCCAGTTCGCCGCCGTCCCGCCCTCGGGCAGCCGCTTCTACGACCGTTCCTGGCTCAAGCTCCGCGAGGCCCTCGACGGCTTCAACGCCCGGGGCGTCCGCTTCGTCGTCCACCTGGGCGATCTCATCGACCACGACGCCGCGAGCTACGACCTCATCCTGCCCGTCGTCGCCCACTCCCGGGCGCCCGTGCGATTCGTCCTCGGCAATCACGATTATGACATCGCCCCCGCCCGCAAGAACGGCCTCCTCGACCGTCTGGGCATCGCCCCGGGGTATTACGCCTTCAGCGAGGGGAATTGGCGCTTCGTCGTCCTGAACGGGGACGAGCTCGGCGTCAATTTTCCCAAGGACGAAGGTCTCGCGCGTGAGTCGGCCGCGATGTTCGCCGCTCTCGAGGCGGCGGGCCGGCCCAACGCCACGAAGTGGAACGGGGGGATCGGCCGGGCCCAGCTCGCCTTCCTCGAGCGCGAGCTCGCGGCGGCCGACCGGAAGGGCCTCCGGGCCGTCGTCCTCTGCCACTTTCCCGTCCAGCCTCCGGCCGGGCACAACCTGTGGAACGACGAAGAGGTCGTGACCCTGCTCGAGCGGCATCCCTCCGTCAAAGCCTACTTCTCGGGGCACAACCACGACGGCGGACTGGCCGTCAAAAAGGGCATCGCCTATCTGACCTTCGCCGGCATGGTCGAGACGGCGGCGACCTCCGCGGCGGCGGTCGTGACCCTGACGGAGGACCGGATGACCGTCGACGGGACGGGCCGGGAGCCCGACCGGACCGTTCTCCTGCGCTGAAAAGCCGCGAAAACCGCCGGTTTGACAGGGAACGGTTATTCTGCAAGAGTAGTTTATATCATCCGGATGTCCGTGCGCTTATGAAAGGCCTCCCCATGAAAACCTCCCGGATCGGATTCATCCTGTTGGCCGTTTCGTTCGGCTTCTTCCTCGCGGCGTGCTCGGCGGGCGAGGAGCCGGTCGATGAGACGGACTTCCAGTCCCTCAAGAAGCTCGTGGCGAGCGACGGGGCGGACTACGACAACTTCGGCATATCCGTCGCCCTGAGCGGCGATTACGCGGTCGTCGGATCGCCCGGCGTCGACGACGAAGGGACCAACGCTGGAGCGGCCTACATCTTCGCCAAGGCCGAGGGCGGCGCCGACGGCTGGGGCCAAGTGGCCAAGCTCATCGCCTCCGACGCGGTCGCCGGCGACATCTTCGGCGTCTCCGTCGACATTTCCGGCGACATCGCCGTCGTCGGGGCGACCGGCGAGGACGGGGCCGGGACCAACCGCGGCGCGGTCTACATCTTCTACCGCGACCAGGGCGGCGCCGGCGCCTGGGGGCAGGTCGCCCGGGTGAGGGCGAGCGGCGCCTCCGACGGGGACGATTTCGGCATCGCCGTCGCCATCGACGGGGACACCCTGATCGTCGGGGCCGAGGGCTACGACGGCGACACCAATCAGGAAGGCGCGGCCTATATCTACCGCAAGGACCAGGGCGGCGCGGATATCTGGGGCCAGGTGGCCATGCTCGTCTCCGACGACCCCGGCGACACCGATCAATACGGCTTCACGGTCGACATCTCCGACGACATCGCCATCGTCGGCTCCCCCGGGGAGGACGGCACCGGGCCCAACCGCGGGGCCGCCCGCGTCTATGCCCGGGACCTCGGCGGATCGGATGCCTGGGGCCTGGTGAAGAAGATCGTCGCCGCCGACCAATCGGACGACTCCTGGTTCGGCACTTCGGTCGCCGTCCGGGGGGCCCGGGCGGTCATCGGAGCTCCCTGGGCCGACGGCGCCGGCACCAACCGCGGCGCCGTCTACATCTTCGGGCAGGACGAGGGCGGGACCGACGCCTGGGGCCAGGTCAAGTCCCTGGCCGCCTCCGATACCCGCGACGAAGACCTCTTCGGCTTCGACGTGGCCCTCTACGGCAGCTACGTCGTGGCCGCCTCCCCGTATTGCCGGGGCGGGGGAACGCAGCGCGGGCAGATCTACGCCTTCGCCGAGAACGAGGGCGGCGCTGGCAACTGGGGCGAGGTCCAGCGCTTGAGGGCCAGCGACGGCGCCAACGAGGACCAGTTCGGGGTGGGCATCGATATCTTCGGCTCCTACGTTCTGGGGGGAGCGACCGGCGAGGACGGCAGCGGCACCGACTTCGGGGCCGCTTATCTCCTTAAGGAGATCTGAGGGCCCTGCGCTACGACCTGGTCCTGACTTACGACTGGGAATTCGACGCGGATTTCGTCCGCCTCGTCAGCGAGGCGGCCCGCGCCCGCGGCCTCGACGTCCTGACGGTGCCGCCGGCCGCGGCCGCGCGCGTCCTCGAGTCCTTCCGCGCCGGCGAGCTCGACTTCCTCGTCCTCCTCGACCGGGCTTCGGGCTCCTCCCCGGAATTCGTCGCGCTCCAGGCCCTGGCCGTCGAAAGGGGCCGGGACGTCGTCGAGGGGCTGGACAAGGTCCGCTGGGCTTCGGACAAGGCCACGATGCACCTGGAGTTCCATAACGCGGGCATACCCACGCCATATACGGTGATCCTGCCCGCCTACGTCGCCGAGCCGGACTTCGGGCCGGCGCCCGCGGACCTGGCCCCGCTCGGGGTCCCCTTCGTCGTCAAGCCGGCCAATACGACCGGGGGGAGTATCGGCGTCGTCGCCGACGCCACCGGCCCGGACGACATCCGGACGGCGCGGCGGACCTACCCGGCCGACAAGTACCTTCTCCAGGAGAAGGTGGTCCCCGAGGCCGGGCCGGACGGCCGGAGGTCCTGGTTCCGGGGATTTTACGTCCTCGGGGAGGTCCACCTGGCCTGGTGGGACGACCGCACGCACGTCTACGAGGAGCTCCCGTACGACGAGGCCGCGGCCCGGGGCCTCGTCCCGATCTACGGCATCGTCCGGTCGATCGCCCGGGTCTCGCGGCTGAGGTTCTTCTCGACCGAAGTCGCCCGGGACGTCCGCGGCCGGCTGGTCGTCGTCGACTACGTCAACGAGATCTGCGACATGCGGCTACGCTCGGCCCATCCGGACGGAGTGCCCGACGCGATCGTGGCCCGGATCGCCGAGCGCCTCGCCGCCCATGCCGGCCGCGCCGCGGCGCTCGCGGAGACACCTTAGGAGGTCCTCATGAAGATCAGGGGCATGCTGGTCGGGCTCTTGCTGGCGGGGATCGTCGCCTACTTCATCTTTTTCACCCCGGTCTCCGGCCGCAAGGGCGGCGTCGAGATCATGGTCGACAAGTACGCGGAGTCGAAGGTCAAGCTGACCGGGGTCAATCTCGAGGCGCTCTCGCGCGAGGTCCTGTCGTTCGCCTCGGAGGGGGAGGGCCTGCCCGACTCGCTCAAGGCCCTGCGCCGCTTCCACCCGACGGCCGGCAGCCTGCCGGACGCCTGGGGCCGGGCCATCCGCTACGAGAAGCTCTCGGACGATTCCTTCCGGCTGACCTCGGCCGGGCCGGACGGGGAGTTCGAGACCGCCGACGACATCTCCAAGGATTACTAAAGGATCTTCTCCCGAGTCCGGGAAAACCCTCGCTCGCCTCGAAAGGGTATCCCGGAAAAGGGGAGAAGTACTTGATTTATAATCCCAGCGCTACGCTTCGTCTCCGCCGCCGCGGCGGCGGAAGACAAGGGCTTTGAGCCGGGCCCAGAAAGTTCTTGTGGGGGGGGCTTCCTCGATCTCCAGGCGGCCGGCCGTCCGGCGGAAGGGGGCCTTGGGCGGGAAGTAAGGGGCGTGGCGCAGGAGGGCCAGATCGTATTCTCTACGCCGGCCCTGATCGCGGAGCGTCTGGAAGGCCTCCTGGACGCGCTCCAGGATGAGCTCCCGCTCGGCCGCCTGGACCAGGCCGTAGAGGGCGAGCGAGCCGTCCCGGTAGGTGGCCAGGGCCGCCTGATAGGCCTCCCAGATCTCGTCCTGCGAGGCCGTCCGCTCGACCGACAGCAGCTCGTAGTAGTTCCAGTCCTCGATTCTCTTCAGCATCAGGCGTCCGGGAGGCCGATCTCGGGCGGGGTCCGCAGGGTGAACTCGATCGAATAGGCCAGCTCCTCCGACATCTGCCGGATGGCCCTGGCCGCGGCCGCGTCGCGGTGGTCGGTGTAGTAGGGGCGAAGGCCGCGGAGCGCGGTGTGGACGTCCTCGTCGTAGGGCACGGCGCCGAGGTACTTCATGTCGACGAGCAGGTACTTGCGGACGACGTCGGCCACGGAACGGCCGAGCAGGACGTCGTGCTCGTCCCGGGTCTTGTTCATCACCAGGCAAGGCCGGAAGCCGCGCAGGGCCCGATAGAGGATCGTGCCGTAAGCCCGGTCGGTCTCCATGAGCGACTTGAAGAAG
>JBFYNT010000330.1:0-5345 GCA_041304225.1 Candidatus Aminicenantota bacterium | reverse complement strand
TGAGGCCGAAACGCACGCGTTTCCAACCGCTCCACTCGCCCTGGCGCAGGACGAACTCCTGGCCTTGAATGACGATCTTGGCCGCGGCGTTCTGCGGGTCGATGAAGACCTGGAAGGGGATGGACGCTTCCGGGGCGTCGGTCCGGAAGGTGTTGACCGGGCCCTTGAGATCCGCTTCGACCCGGTTGCCGACGACGAAGACGTCGTAGACGCGGCCTCCGCCGCCCGCCTCCTGGACGATCGACGCCGACGCGTTCGTGTAATAGCTGAAGATGCCGTAGGAGCCTTTGAGGTCGGGCGTGTTCATCCCGGCGAGCGTCCGCTGCTTGGACTCGGCCGGCGGGTAGTTCGAGGGCATCTTGAATATCGTGGAGGGGACCCCCGCTTCTTCGAGGATCTGCCAGAAGGCCCGGCCCTTCCTCAGGTTCCGGACCTGGCCGCCCGAGAGGGGGATGACCGTCTTGCCGATGCGGACGGTTTTGGCCCCGCCGGAGGTCTCGGTCGCGGAGAAGACGGGCACGTAGGTCTTCGGATCGCGGTTGAAGAAGTCGAAGATGGCGTGCCCGCCCGGGTCCATGCCGGTGATGAAGTTGGACCAGGCGACCGGCGTCTGGGGCGGCAGGCTGGTGCCGAGGGCCCGGAAATCGCCCCCCTGCTCGAGGAGCCGGCGGAAGGCCGGCAGGCGCCCTTCATCGATCCAGCGCTTCGTCAGCACGGGATCGAGGCCGTCGAGGCCGAGGACGATCACCTTCTTGGTCGCCCGGGCCCGGCCGTAGACCTTGGGCGTGAGCCGCGAGGCCCCGCCGAGGCCCAGCGCGGCCGAGGCGGCGACGCCGGCCTTGAGGAACTCCCGGCGCGTGAAGGACGTCCGCTCGCGTTCTCTCATCGGGTCTTTCCCTTCGCCGCCGCGGAGAGGCCGGCGACGTCTACGAGGCCGCGGCCGTCCATATGAGCCGGCGGCGCGATGCCGAAGAGCTCCAGGACGGTCGGGGCGATGTCCATGATGGAGGGTTTGTCGGTCTTGAGCCCGAGGCTCGAGAAGAGGACGCCGGGCACGAGGGCCGGGTCGATGCAGTGATCGCCGCTCCAGGCCTTGCCGTTGTCCTCGATGACGGTGTCGTCGACGATGCCGGTGACGCCGTCCCATGACGCGCGGTAGCCCTCGTTGTAGCCGATGATGAGGTCCGGGGCGTTGTCCTTATAGGGCCCGGCGTAGACGGCGTCGCGGTCGTAGACCCGCGTGATCGCCGCCGGTCCGTCCGGCCCGTCGCGGAGCCCGGCGAGCTTGCCGGCCAGCTCGGCTTTCAGGGCCGCGGCCTCGGCGCCGGGGGCGACGGTGCCGCGCGCCTCCCGGCCCTTCAGGTTGAGATACACGCCGCCGAGGCCTAGTCCGTAGGCCCGGGTCCGGTCCCAGTCGACGTCCTTGAACCACTCGCCGCTTTCCGTCCGGCCCTCGACGAGCGCCAGGTAGCCGTTCCGGCGGAGCCAGGAATTGAGGTTGACGCCGCGGCGGAAGGACTTGAAGCCGTGGTCGGACATGACGAAGAGGACGCCTCGCGGCCCCAGGCCGGCCGCGACCCGGCCGACGAGCTCGTCCATCTTCTTGTAGAGGTCCTCGACGACCGCGGCGCTCATCTTGGCCGGCGAGGCCTTGAGCGCCGGGTGGGCCTTGTCGAGGTAGCGGAAGAACATGTGCTGGATGCTGTCGGTCGTCTCGAATACGATGGCCACCAGGCCCTTGGGCGTCTTGGCCAGGGCGTTCGCGAGCATGGCCTCCCACTCGGCGTGGTTGGAGTAGGTGAGCTCCAGGAAGGCCCGCTCGTCGAGCGCGCCCTCGTTGAGCGCCCAAGTGTCGTTGGCCTCGCCGAGGGTGATGAACCGGCCGAGGAGCTTGGAGAGGTAGACGGAGTAGATGAACGGGTGGGAGATCGGCAGGGCCGGCTTGTCCGGATCGATGTTGAGCGGCGTCACGTACATCTCGAACTTCGGCTCGAGCGAGGCGATGCGGAAGCGGCAGATGCCCCGCACCTTCATGCCCAGGCCGGGCCTGAAGACGACCGGGACCCAGGGGCTGAACGTCCTCTCCTTGAGGAAGAACGCCTTTTCCTTGCCGATCGCGATCCAGGCCCCGCCGGCCGCGGCGTCGATGGTGACGGCCAGAGGCAGGCGGATATCCTCGGGCTTCTTGAGCAGCGAGTTCTCGGGGCCGGAGAGCTCGGTCCGGATGACCTTCCCTTCGCGGCGGACGAGGACGGCCACGCCACCTTCATGCCGGCGGAGCTTCTCGGCGTCCTCTGTGAAGAAGGCGAAGGTCCCCTGACTGCCCTTGAGGTCGGGGGCGCACATCCCGGAGAGCAGGTGGCCCTTGAACTTCTCGGGCGGGAAGGTGATGGGCACGCGGAGGACCGTGCTGGCGATGCCCTTCTCGCCGAGGATCTTCCAGAACGGGACGCTCCGGCGCATTCCGCGGACCTCGGGCTTGGACAGGGGGATGAGGTACTTGCCCAGCGCCAGGGTCCGCTTCGGCCGGCCGATGCGGGCCGAGGACAGGTCGGGGAGATAGGTCCGGGGATCGCGGCTGAGGAAGTCGAAGATGTTGTGCTTCGAGGGCTCCGACCCGGTCATGAAGGAAGACCAGGCGACAGGCGAGATGGCCGGCGTCGTCGTCCCCAGCCGGGCGTAGGTCCCGTCCTTCTTCAGCCGGGCCAGGTTGGGAAGCTTGCCCTCGGCCATGTACTTCTCGGCCAGCGTCGGCTCGAGCCCGTCGAGGCCGAGGACGACCACCCTGTCGACGTGGCTCTTCTTCAGGGCCCGCTGGCCGCGGACGATCTTCCAAAGGAAACGGAAGGGCCAGGACAGGAACGAGAAGAGGGCCAGGACGAAAGTCAGGAAGAGGACGAGGAAGGAGGACAGGAAGGCGAAGCCGGCCCCGGGCCCGATGTAGGCGGCCAGGGGAGAGGCCAGGGCGAGAAGGGCGACCGCCGTGAGAAGTCCAGCCGTCCTTTTCATCAGTAGTTCTTGAGGATGATGGGGGCCAGTTCCGAGATGCGCAGGTCGTCGCCGTGGTCCTCGGTCGACCAGAAGAAGGCGTCGTCCCAGGTGTGCATGCCTTGGAGCCCGGAGCGGCCGAAGACCTCTTTCTTCCGGACCGAGCCCTTCATGTCGAAGCCCGGCTCGCCGACAACGATGAGATCGGGGCCCTTGGCGGCCTGCGGGCCGTGGTAGACGTCCTCGGCGAAGAAGACCTTGTGGACGACCTTGCGGCCTTCGTACTTCAGCGTCTCGAGCTTTCCGGCGATCTCGTGCCGGAGGGCCCGGCGGGCCGCCCGCTCGACCGAGCCCTTGGGGAACCGGTTCTTGAGGTTGATGTAGATCCGGTTGGGATCGAGCGCGAAGGCCCTCGACCGCCCGTGGATATCGCCGAGCCCGGCCGGCTCGGGCTTGAGGAACCGGAGGTAGCCGTTCTGCTCGAGCCAGGCGTTGAGGTAGACCTCCTGGACGATCCCGGTGAAGCCGTGGTCGGACAGGATGTAGAATCCGGCGTAGGTGTTCGTGAGCTTGTGGTAGGCGGAGACGATCTTGCCGATGAGCCGGTCGATGTGGCGGTAGAAGTCGAGGAACCGCTCGTGGGACGGGTGGTTCGGGTCCTCGTAGGCCCGCCAGAGGAAGTGGTGGAGCCGATCGGTCCCGGTGACGACGAACTGGAAGTAGTCCCAGTCCTCCTCCCAGAAGTGGTTGAGGGCCTTCTGGCCGCCGGCCATGGTCTTGGTCAGCTCCTGCCAGAGGACCTCCGGGCTCTCCCGGCACTTGAGGATGTCGATGTCGATCTGGTAGCCCATCTGCTCCAGGGCGGCCCGGTAGCTCATCGGCCAGACGGCCTTGGCCAGCTCGAGGGCGACGAAGCCGGAGATGAGGACGCCCTCGATCTTGCGGGCCGGGTAGGTCGAAGGCTGGTTGATGACGATGCTCCGCCGGCCCTTGGACCCGAGCTTGTCCCAGAGGGTCGGCGCCTTGACGTCGAGGTAGTTCGGGAAACGGATGTCGTACGAGCGGGGCTTGAAGTCGGTGAAGCCGAAGATGCCGTGCGTCCCCGAGTCCGTCCCGGTCATGAAATCAGTCCAGGACACGGCCGAGATCTCGGGCAGGCTGGCCTTCATCCGGTGGAGCTTGCCGATGTCCATCAGCCGGGCCATCGTCGACATGACGCCCCGGCGGGCCAGCTCGGCGACCATACCGTAAGGGACCCCGTCGAGGCCGATGACGCAGGCTCTTTCGGTCTTCTTGCGCTTCGGTACGGCCATTTTCAGGGCTTCTTTCGGCTTGTAAATCACTATGTTACCTCAATTCGCCTGTCGCGGTCAACCGCTCCCGGTTGACTTTGCCCGGGAGGAGCGATTAAATGGGGCCTCGAAAAGAGAGGCATCATGACAGGCAGGGACAGACTCCGCGAGCGACTGGTCCGGGAATACAGGAAGAGAACGGCCCGGAGCCGGGCGGTCTATCGCCGGGCCCAGAGGGTCATGATCGAGGGGGGGAGCCACTCCATCCGGCTGTGGCGGCCCTATCCGTTCTTCGCGGCGGGGGCCGCGGGCCCCCTCGTCCGGGACATCGACGGGAACTCCTATATCGATTACTGGCAGGGCCATTACGCCAATATCCTGGGCCACAACCCCGGGCTCATCCGCCGGGGCATGGCCGCGAGCCTCGGGAAAGGCGCCTTGCACACCGGCTTCGAAGCCGGCCACCAGATCGAGCTGGCCGAACGGCTCGTCCGGGCGGTCGGCGGCGGGGAGGCCAAGGTCCGCTTCACGACCTCGGGCACCCTGGCCACCATGTACGCCGTCATGCTGGCCCAGGGCCTGACCGGCCGCGACCTCGTCCTGAAGGTCGGCGGAGGCTGGCACGGCGCTTCGCCCTATCTGTTGAAAGGGGTCAAGTACCACGAGGGCCCGGGCTTCGAGGGCCGCGAGTCGGCCGGCCTGCTCGACGACATCGTCCGGCGGACGCTGATCGCGCGGTTCAACGACGGCGACGACCTGGCGCGGATCATGGCCGAGCTCGGCGACCGGATCGCCTGCTTCATCGTCGAGCCCTTCCTCGGGGTCGGCGGCTTCCTCGCGGCCTCCCGGGAGTACCTGGCCCTGGCCCGCGAGCTGACCGCGCGGCACGGCGCCCTGCTCATCTTCGACGAGATCATCTCCGGCTTCCGCTTCGCGCCGGCCGGCGTGCAGACGCTCTACGGGATCCGGCCGGACCTCACGACCTTCGGCAAGATCATCGGCGGCGGCCACGCCGTGGCCGCGGTCATCGGCCCGGCCCGGATCATGGAGGCCTGCGAGCGCGAT
>JBFYNT010000329.1:0-5760 GCA_041304225.1 Candidatus Aminicenantota bacterium | reverse complement strand
TTGACCTCTAAAGGACAGCTAACGGTTCCCGCCCCGATCCGCGAGATCTTCGACCTGAAGAAAGGCTCGACCGTCATTTTCAAGGTCACCGACAAGGGGGTCCTGTTCATGCCTTGCGAACTCAAGGCCAGAGATCCCTATTCTCCCCAGGAATGGGAGAAGATCGAGCGCCTCGTGGCCGAACGCGGCAAGGCTTACAAGACTATGCGCTCGGCCCGCCAGCACCTCCGATCCCTGTGAGAGTTGATTTCAAGCCGTCCTTCGACAGATCGCTGAAGTCTCTCCAGCGGGAACAGAAGACCCAACTCATCGAGACCTGTCTTGCCTTCTTTGATCTTCTGGAAACCCGGACTCCCCTACCTGCAGGGATCGGCCTGAAACGGCTCAGGGGCGATTTCTGGGAGATCCGGCATGGCCTACGTAACCGTGTCCTCTTCCACTGGAAAGATGAACTCATCGAATTCGTGCTGGCGGGCGACCATGATTCGATCAAAGCGTTCCTGAAAAACGTTTAGGCCTTCACTTGACCCACAGTCCCGTCGGCAAGCCAACACTGCTTCATGAAGATTTTCTCATGCACTGGTCGGATTAAACCGGAAACCAGTATTGTGCCCACTATAACTAGCCGGTCCAGGTAGCCCGTATGACCTATCGCCTCCTCATTCGGATCGGACTAGTGCCCCCCGAAGACGACATAGCCGCGCTTGCGGAGGTCCTCGGCCAGCTCGACCTCCATGAATTTCGCGGCCCCGAAGGTCATAGGGTTCAGGTGCTCGTAGAGCTTGGGCACGAGCCGGACGCCGTATTTCTTGACCACGGAAGCGGCCTTGATACCGTTTTTATGGTTCTCGAAGCGCTTCTCGGGGGAGAGTCCGGTCATGCCGACGTAGTAGCCGGCCCGGCCGTCCCCGTTGGGGTTCTTCAGGTAGACGACGTAAACGTTGTGATGGGTCTTGCCGAACACCGAGGTCCCTCCTCGCGTTCTCTTAGACAGGGGCTCGACCGATTTCTTCCGGGTCTTTGTCATGGTCCGCGAATATATCTAGCCCCGCCGCACGCCGTTGTCAACGGCATGCCGGAATTCGCGCGCACCTCGCGGCTCGCGGGTCCGAATCCGTTCGCTCCGCAGCGCTCAGCAGGTCAACCGGAACTTCCGGTAGAATCGCTCGACGATGTCCCAGAGCTCCGGCGCCAGGGTCCGGCGGACGCCGGCCAGGACCTCGGGCGGGACCGGCCCGTAATAGGCCTCGGCAATGCCCCCGGCGATGCAGGCCAGCGTGTCGGCGTCGCCGCCGAGCGAGATCGCGTTCCGCACGGCGTCCTCGTACAAGGTGGATTCGATGAAGGAGATGATCGCCTCGGGCACCGTTTCCTGGCAGGACTCGACGTGGCGATAGGCGGGGCGGATCGCGTCGAGGGTGCGGTCGAGATCGTAGCCAAATCTCGCGGTGATCTCCTTCTTGATGAGAGCCTTGTCGCGCGTCGTGCGGGCCAGGAAGACGGCCAGGGCCGTGGCCTGGGCGCCCTTGACACCCTCGGGATGGTCGTGGCTGAACTCGGAGCTGCGGGCGGCCTCGCGCAGGACGTCTTCGACCGTATCGAAGGCGAACCCGACCGGGCTGGCCCGCATGGCCGATCCGTTGCCGTAGCTGCCGTAGGGCTTGGGATCGGAGGCCGCCAGCCATTCCCGGAAAGAGCTCCCGTATCCCCTGCCCGGATAGCGCCGGCCGAAGTCCAGGCACGCCTTGCGGTAGTCCCCGTCGGTAAGGATGGCCTGGGCGATGGCCACGGTCAAAACGCTGTCGTCGGTGAAGTCGTTCTCCGCTCCGAACAGAGGGAATTCCTTGTCCTTGGTGCGACCGAACTCGTAGGCCGAACCGATGATGTCCCCGGCGATGGCTCCGATCATGGGATCCTCGGGGTCATTCTCGGCACCGGGGCATGAGAAGTCAAGCCGCCAATTTCGGGGACACGCACCAAGGGTACATGTCCCCCGCATCAACCGAAAATACCACCCCTCCTTTCACCCCCCGCGGGGATGGAAGGCTAGTTGGCGCGGCCTAAGATGGGGGCGAAAAGGAAAGAATGGGAGCACGGAAGGAAGGTACAGAATGTCGAATCCGCATGTCGAGCATGTCCACGGGAACGGCTATGCCCGGGGCCACCGGCCCGCGAAGAGGGGCGGGACGCACAACGGGGTTGTCTGCCCCTATTGCCACGAGAAGGACGAGGTGATCCCCATCCTCTACGGCTTCCCCACGCACGAGGCCTTCAAGAAGGCCGACCGCGGCGAGCTCTATCTCGGCGGCCTGGACATCAGCCCCTACAACTACTACTGCAAGCGCGACGACAGAGAGTTCTGAGCCGGCTATTTATCGATCGCCTTCGCCAGCTCGGCGCCCCAGGCCTTCGCCCTGTCGAGCTCGCCGTCCTTCATCGGACCGTATGATCCCTTCACGAGAAAGCGCTGCTTTTTGGCGGCCGGCTCGTAGCCCATCTCGCCCAGCATCTTCAGGATCTTGCCCGCGGAGCCTCCGGGAGAGAGCTTGAAGCCCGTCTCGAAGGCGGCGGCGCGCACGGGCGACCCTCCCCCAGTGACGCCAGCCTTGGGCAAGGCCACGAGCCAGGCGCGCATGGACGGATGCGTCAGGTCCGGCGGGGACGGGGCTTTTTTGTCCGGCCTGGCGAGCATGTCGTTCCGCGTCTTCTCGCTCGGCAGGCTGAAGGCGATGATGGGTGAACCGGCCACGATGAGCTCGATGCCCTGCAGCTGTTCGGCCTTCGCTTCGGCCGTCGACATCGCCTTGGCATCGGGGCCGAGCCCCTCGGCGATGGCCTTCGCGACGGATGCGGTATTCCCCCAGTAGGACTCGTAGACGACGATGCTTTTCATGCGACCTCCTAGAGAACCTTTCTTATTTTACACTTAATCGGAAACCTGGCATCGATGGGGCTGATTTCATTTAAGAACTTGGGGTCCGATCCCAACGATAGAACCGGGCCCGAAAGGACGGCTCGCGCAGCATGACCGCCTGCAGGAAACGGAAGCTGTCCGCCAGATAGCCCTCGTAGCCACTGGGCTTGCCGTCCCACGTCGTCCAGTCGATCCCTTCGAAGGTCGCGTCGCGGACGCCGTTCTGGAATCCGCCCCGCCTCTGGCGCTCGAGCATGGCCCGCAGGACGCGGTCGGCCCGGGCGGCCAGCCCGCGGTCGCCCAGGACGTAATGAGCCGCAAGCCAGTGCAGGACGTGCCCGGCCGTGATGCCGGCGTTCATGTAGTAGCCGAAGGTGTCGGCGCCGTCTTCCCGCGTGGGCAGGCCCAGGCAGTTGGGCTGGAGGTAGTCGGAGCGGCGCACCGGAACGAGCATCGGGGGGACGCCGAGGTCGAAGCGCTCGAAGCCCGCTTCCGTCATCCGGATGCGCAGCCGGTCGAGGATGGCGCGGCCTTGGTCCGCGTCGACGAGCCCGTATTCGACAGCCAGTCCGTTGAGCGTCGGCGAGGCGTAGTCGTGGAGCGCGCCGTCGCGCCCCCGCCACCAGGCGAGCAGGCCCGATTCGGGGTTGTAGAGGGTCCGGGCGTAGACGGCCTTGAGCCGGTCCGCGAGAAGCGTATAGTACGTGGCTTCTTCGGCGCGTCCCAGCTTGGCCTCGAGGTCGGCGATCGACCGCCAGGCCCGATAGATGAGCGCGTTGGTGTAACCGTCCTTGTGTCCGCAATTGAGCGCGTCCCACCAGGCGCAGGAACGGTTGGGCTGCCGGAGAGCGTTGGGATCCCCGCTCTGCACGGCCTCGACGAAGCCGTCGCCGTCGGCATCACGGGCGGCCAGGAAGTCGGCCACGAGCTCGAGGACCTCGATGCGGCGCGCGAGCCAGTCGAGGTCGTCCGTCGATTCGACGTAGTCCCACGCGGCGATGAGCGGCGAGGCGTTGGCGTCGAGGAAGCCGCCGTAGTCCCAGTATCCCGTGATCTCCCCGGTCGGGCGGCCCGCGGCGTCGCGGCGCATGCGCTTTTCGAGCCAGTAGTCGACCGTCCGGCGCACGAGCGGCATGACCGGGATGCCCGGGGCGATCTCGGGCATGAAGAAGGCCTGGTCGGCGTAGAACCAGATCGAGACGCTGGCCGGGTCGCTGATGACGTTGTTCCCGAGGACCCCGGGCGGCGCGCTGAAGGGCTTGTCCTGCTCGCCCCAGCGGGCGCACGGCTGGAGGGCGTTGAGCCAGCCGCGCCGGGCGGAGATCCAGAGCGGGAGCGAGGCGGCAGGCAGGCCGGCCGGCGCGGGGAGACGGAGCGGAGTGAGCGTGAGCGAGAGAGGCCGTCCGGGCCGGAGGGGCGGGAATTCGAGGATCAGATCGACGGCCTTCACGGACCGGCTGCCCTCGAGGCGGCCGATAAGCGGACGCCCCGCGCGGGCTTCCCTTTCCGCGAGAAGCACCGGGCCCCAATCGGGCGCGTTGACGACCGCGGGCAGGCGAAAGGTCCCGTCGTCGAGCCATTCGGCGGGTATGACGGTGGTGGAGGTGACCTTGGGATCGAAAGGTAAGATGAGTCGGAACGGATCGGCGGGGACGGCATTACGTGCGGAGACCGACAGCTCGAGGGAGCCCGGCGGATCCGTCTGGACGACCGGTCGCAGATCGATCGACCCGTCATCCCGCCATACGCCGTCGGCCAGCCGCTGAACGCGCACCGCGCTCCCCGACCGGAGCAGGTTCGTCCGGACCTTCTCCCCTCCCTCGGTGTCCCAACTGAGGAAAACGATGCCGGTCGCGCCGGCGGCCGTCCCCGATACCGTCCTGACCTCGATGACCGGATCGCGGGCGCCGAGCTCGGCCGACGTCGGAGAGGAATGCTCCGAGCGGGACGGCGAACAGGCCGCCCAACCGGCCGCGACGGCGACGAGGAGCGCCGCTGTCGCCGCGAAAGGGATCCGCCCGGGCCTGCGGCCACGTCGCATCGCGGCGAAGCCCCGCCCGCAGCCGGAAAAACGGGAAACAGGTATCATGTCCCCGATTATTTCTTGATCTCCAGGCCCCGGTTCTTCAGCAGGCCGTCGATCTTGGGCTCGGAGCCCCGGAAGCGCAGATACTGGGCCCCGATCTCCTCGGTGCCGAACGGCTCGAGGACGTTTGTGCGGAACGACTCGGCCGTGGCCCGGTCGAAGATGCCCTTCTCCTTGAAAGCCTCGTAGGCGTCGCAGTCGAGGACCTCGGACCAGATGTAGGCGTAGTAACCGGCCGAATACCCGCCGCTGAAGATATGGCTGAAGTAGGTCGACCGGTAGCGCGGCACGATCTCCGGGATGAGCCCGATCCCGCCCATGATCTGGTCCTCGAACTGCCGCGTGTCGGTCGCGGCCTCGCCCGGAGCCGTGTGCCAGGCCATATCAAGGATGCACGCGGCCAGGTATTCGGCGGTGATGAAGCCCTGGTTGAAGAGGCTGCTCTTCTCGAGCTTTTCGACGAGCTCGGCCGGGATGGTCTCCCCCGTCTGGTAGTGCTTGGCGTAGAGGGCCAGCAGCTCCGGTTCGAAGCACCAGTGCTCCATGATCTGCGAGGGGAGCTCCACCGAATCGCGGGCCACGGTGCGGCCGCGGTAGCGGCCCTGCGAGAAGAGGGTGGCCAGCGAATGCCCGAACTCGTGGAAGAAGGTCTCGACCTCGTCGGTCGAGAGGAGCGCCGGCGCGTCGGCCGTCGGCCTCGTGAAGTTGCAGGTGATCGTGGATATGGGCGGCACGCGCACGCCTTTCTCGTAGGAGACGC
>JBFYNT010000328.1:0-9084 GCA_041304225.1 Candidatus Aminicenantota bacterium | reverse complement strand
GGCCGCTGCGCGCCCAGCTCGTCAAGCCGCGCGTCTGGGCGGTCGAGGGCACGCCGGTCGACTGCGTCTACTTCGCCCTGCAGAAGTTCCTCCCCCGCCGGCCGGACCTCATCGTCTCGGGCATGAACCCGGGACCGAACCTTGGGCAGCAGGACATCAACTACTCGGGCACGGTCGCCGGGGCCATCCAGGGGACCTTCCACGGCATCCCCTCGATCGCGGTCTCGCTCCTGGCCGATGCGAAGGGCCGCTTCGACCTGAAGCACGCGGCCGGGATCGTCGAGACGATCGCCGCGGACGTCCTGGCCTCGGGACTGCCCGAGGGGACCGCCCTCAACGTCAACATCCCGCCGCCGCCGGTCCGGGGCGTCAAGATCACCCGCCTGGGCTGGAAGTTCTACGACCCGGAGATCATCGAGAAGACGGACCCCCGCAACGCGTCCTATTACTGGATCGGGACGGGGACGCCGCGGCGGGTGGGCGACGCGGGCACGGACGTCATGGCCGCCCACGCCGGCTACATCTCACTGACCCCCCTCCACACCGATATGACCGCCCACCATTCCCTTCGCTCGCCCGCGCTTCGGCGGATCTCCAGGATACTGAAGCCGGCGAAGCCCTGACGCGGGCTTTCGAGCAGGTCTAAGACCTGGGCTTTCGGCGCCTCAGGCATTCGACCGCGATGGGCACCGTCGAGATGAGGATGATGGCCAGGAGGGCCAGGGAGAAGTTCTTCTTCACGAACGGGATGTTGCCGAAGAAGTAGCCCGCGCCGACGAGCAGGACGACCCAACCCACTCCTCCGATCACGTTAAAGGCGATGAACCGCCCGTAGGACATCCGGCCGATGCCGGCGACGAAAGGCGCGAAGGTCCGGATGATGGGCACGAAGCGGGCGATGATGATGGTCTTGCCGCCGTGCTTCTCGTAGAAGGCGTGGGTCCGGTCGAGGTACTCTTTCTTGAAGAAGCGCGAGCTCTCCCGGGCAAAGACCTTGGGACCCACGTAGTGGCCGATCCAGTAGTTGACCGTGTCGCCGATGATCGCCGCGGCGGCGAGGACGAGCACCAGCCAGCCCAGCTTGAAAGCCCCGATGGCGGCGAACGTCCCCGCGGCGAAGAGCAGGGAGTCGCCCGGAAGGAACGGCATGATGACCAGTCCCGTCTCGACAAAGATGACCGCGAACAGGATGGCGTAGGTCCAGGCTCCGAACTGCTGGATGAGGGCGCTCAGGTGCCTGTCGAGATGCAGCGCGAAATCGAGGACGGACTTGAGGAATTCCATGGTCCCCTAATATACCTGGCCGCGACGGCCGAAGCAACCTTTGACTTGCCGCGGACCGACCCCGTAGAATGAAGCCATGGACAGGAAGCTGCCGCTCGTCGCCAAGGCCCTCGAGCGCCTCTCCCCGCTCGAGTCGGCCTGTACGCTTTGTCCCCGCGATTGCCGGGTCGACCGGACCAAGGGCGCGGCAGGCGTCTGTCAGACCGGGCGCCAGGCCTCCGTCTCCCACGCCCTGCTCCACTTCGGCGAGGAGCCCGTCGTCAGCGGCGCGGCCGGGTCGGGCACGGTCTTTTTCAGCGGCTGCAACCTCAAGTGCCTGTTCTGCCAGAACTACCAGCTCAGCTGGCTCGGCGAGGGCACGCCGACGACCGACGAAGAGCTGGCCGCCCTGATGCTCGGCCTCCAGGGCCAGGGCGCCCGCAACATCAACCTCGTCTCCCCGAGCCACGTGGTCCTGCCCGTCCTGCGGGCCCTGCGCATCGCCCTCGAGGCCGGTCTCTCGGTCCCCTTGGTCTGGAACTCCAACGGCTACGACAGCCTCGAGGTCGTCCAAGCCCTGGAGGGCATCGTCGACGTCTACCTGCCCGATCTGAAGTACGTCTCCTCCGCGCTCTCCAAGACGTACTCCTCCGCGCCGGACTACTTCGCCCGGGCCTCCGAAGCCGTTAAGGAGATGTCGCTGCAGCAGCCGGCCCTGGACCTCGGGCCGGACGGCACGGCCCGCCGGGGTCTCGTCGTCCGCCATCTCGTCCTCCCGGGCGCGGTCGAGGACACCCTGGCCGTCCTCGACTGGATCGGCCGGAACCTCTCCCCGTACATCGGCCTCAGCCTGATGAGCCAGTACCATCCCTGTTTTCGGGCGCCCGAGGAGATCCGCCGCGGCGTCTCCGCGGAGGAATACGGCCGGGCGGCGGAGGCGGCTATGGGGCTCGGCCTCGACCACCTCTTCCTCCAGCCGGAGCCGTTCGAGGCGGACGAGCACCTCCTGCCCGATTTCAGGAAAGAGAAGCCGTTCCGCTGGAAGTAGGGGCCCGGCCCTATTTCACGGCGGTCGCGTACGTCCGCGGCTTGGGCAGGCGCGACCCGGCGATCCCCAGGGCGGCCGCGAGCTCCCCGATCTTGGCATGGACCGCCGCGACGCCCTTCGGGCCGAGGCGCAGGAGCTGCTTCTGGGCCGCGCTCAAGCCTTCGAGGGCCTCGTCCGTCATGGCGTAGCTCAGGACCTTCGGCTCGAGGCGGATGGCGCCGTCGACGACGGGGGTCTCGAGGAGCTCGCCCATGGCCCGGACGAGCGTGTCGTCGAGATCGACGCCGGGATAGCCCAGCTCGACGTACGCTTCCTGGAGGAGCGGCTTGGCCGCCCGGTAGAGCCGGGCCGCGGCCGCCGCGTCGAGCGACAGGGCCACGCGGACGACGGCGTCGTAGCGGGCGTAGGAGGCCGGGTCGACGAGGGTCCCCTGCTTCGTCCGGGCGACGCGGAAGCCCCCCTTCGGGGCGTAGAAATCGATATGCGACTTCGGGCTCAGCCCGTTGGCGACGTTGTCGACGGAGACGACGAACTTGCGGGCCAGATCCTTGGAGAGCAGCCAGCGGACGAACTCCGGATCGGCGGATAAGGCCGCGGCGAACTCCCGTACGGCCGGATCGCTCTCTCCAAGCGTGACGACGGGGAAGGCCAGAGGCTCGCCGGCCGGGGCCGCGGGGGCGCCCGCCTCGCCGGACGGCAGGACGGTCTCGGCGGCCGGAGCCGGTCCGGGGGCCGGTTTCCCCGGCTTCTTCACGAAGACGAAATAATACAGGGCCGCGAGGGCGGCCAGGATGCCGAGGATCGCGGCGACGAGCCCGCCGATCCCCTTCTTCTTCTCTTCCGTGGGACCGTCGTCCCGGTCGTCCTCGAAGCGCAGCTCGTCCATGTCCCCTCCTCAGTTCCCGCGCGCCCTGGCCGTGGCCCCGCCGGGTCCCTTGATCTTGACGATATCGATGCGCCCGTTCGGCGCCCGCAAAAGAATGTCCGGACCGCCCTGCCCGATCCAGCCCTTGACCGCGGGCGCCGGCAGCGCGACGCCCAGAGGGAACTCGCTGCGGACCCGGCCGCGCGGCGCGTCGGCCTCGACGATGGCCCCGACGCCGGGCTCCAGCCGGAGGACGATGTCCCCCCGGCGGCAGGTGACGGCGATCGCGTCCTCCTCGTGCAGGTCGAGGACCTCGACGTCCGCGGCGCCCGTCCCGACGGTCGCGTCGACCGCCCCGGAGAAGTTCTCCACTTTGAGATCGCCTTGGTCGACGGAGGCTTCGAGCCGGCCGAAGACGTCCGCCACCGTGAGGCTCCCCTGGCTGATGCGGATGCCGGTCAGGACGACGGATTCGGGGACCCGGACCCGGAAATCGACGCCCGGAGGCGCTCCGGGTCCCTCGAAGGTGCGGGTCCGGACCAGGAAGCCCTTGTCGGTCTCCCGGACCTCGATGTCGGGCAGGTCGCGGCGCGGGGCGGCCCCGCCCTCCGCGGCGGCCCGGGCGACGATGTCGACCGTCTCCCGGTCCCAGCCGATGATCTCGACGTCGCCGTAATCGTTCTCCAGCGACAGGCTGCCGCCCGAGCGGAGCGAGAGCGTCTGGCGGAACTCGGTCCCGGACCAGGTCCCCGTCCCCTCCCCGGCCGGCTCGTCGCGGCCGGGGATGGTCCGCCAGCCCCCGGGACCGCCGGCGTCCGGCAGGATGAGGCAGGCCGAGGCCAGGGCGGCGGCCGCCAGGGCCGCGGTCAAGCGCGCGACGGTCGTTCTCATGGTCGGTCCCTCCCCCTTTAGCCGAAGCGACCGGTGATGTAGTCCTCGGTCCTGGAGTCGCGGGGATTGGTGAAGATCTGGCGGGTCTCCCCGATCTCGATGAGCTCGCCGAGCAGGAAATAGCCCGTGACGTCCGAGACCCGGGCGGCCTGCTGCATGTTGTGGGTGACGATGAGGATGGTGTAGCGCTTCTTGAGCTCGGCCATGAGGTCCTCGATGTTGGCCGTCGCGGCCAGGTCGAGGGCCGAGCAGGGCTCGTCCATGAGCAGGATCTCCGGCTCGACGGCGACCAGGCGGGCGATGCACAGCCGCTGCTGCTGCTCGCCCGAGAGGCGGAGGGCGTTCTCGCCGAGGCGGTCCTTGAGCTCGTCCCAGAGGTGGACGGCCTCCAGGCTGCGCGTCAGCTTCTCGTCGAGCGCCCGCGGGTCGCGGACGCCGTGGACGCGCAGGCCGTAAAGGACGTTGTCGGCGACGCTCAGGGGGAAGGGATTGGGGCGCTGGAAGACCATGCCCACTTTCTTCCGGAGGTTGAGCAGGTCGACGCCCGGGGCGTAGATGTCCTCCCCGTCGATGAGCACCTTCCCGGTGACCAGGACGTCCTCGATGAGGTCGGTCATCCGGTTGAGCGCGCGCAGAAAGGTCGTCTTGCCGCATCCCGAGGGCCCGATGAGGGCGGTGATGCGGTTCTTCACGATGTCCAAGCCGATCCCCTTGAGGGCCTGGAACTTCCCGTAGTAGAAGTCGAGGTCTCGGACTTCGATGATGGCCATGGGCGTCACCCGAACCGGCCCCGGAGGTAGTCGTCCGTCCTCTGGTCGTCGGGCGCCGTGAAGATCTTGGCCGTCGGGCCGATCTCCACGAGCCGGCCGCTGAGGAAGAAGGCCGTGCGGTCGGCCACCCGGGCCGCCTGCTTGGTGTTGTTGGTGACCAGGATGATCGTGTAATCCTTCTTGAGCTTGCGTAGGGAGTCCTCGATCTTCATCGTCGAGATGGGGTCGAGGCCCGAGGTCGGCTCGTCGAGCAGGATGAACTCCGGCTTGACGGCCAGGATGCGGGCCACGCAGAGCCGCTGCTGCTGGCCCCCGGAGAGCTTCAGGCCGCTGGTGCCGAGCCGGTCCTTGACCTCGTCCCACAGGCCGCCCTTCTCCAGGCTGTCGCGGACGATGACCTCGAGCTCTTCGCGGCTCCGGATCCCAGCCCGCCGGGCGCCGAAGGCCACGTTCTCGAAGATGGAGCGCGGCAGGGGCACGGGCGTCGCGAAGACCATGCCCAGTTTCCGCCGCAGCTCGACGACGTCGACCTCGGGGCCGTAGATGTCGCGGCCGTCGATCCGGATGGTGCCTTCGGGGCGCGAGCCGCGGACGAGGTCGTTGAGCCGGTTGAGGGCGCAGAGGAAGGTGGATTTGCCGCTGCGGGCCGGGCCGATGATGCCTAGGATCTCGTTGCGCATCACGTCGAGGTCGAGCCCGGCCAGCTTGCGGACGCCGCCGAAGGACTGGCCGAAGCCCCGGACCTCGATGGCGACGCCGCTCACGAGTATCTCCGGATGAACCGGTTCATCAGGTAGTAGGTCAGGATGTTGATGCCCAGGATGGCGATGATCAGGATGGCCGCTGTGCCGTAGGCGTTGGGCGCCGAGATGCCTTCGCGGGCCAGGATGTAGAAATGGACGGACATCGTCCGGGTCGACGAGAAGAGCGAGGTCGGCATCCGCAGGGCGCTGCCGGCCGTGAAGATCGTGGCCGCCGTCTCGCCCAGGCTGCGGCCGACGCTGAGGACGATACCCGTGGCGATGCCCGGCAGGGCCGACGGCAGGACGATGCGGGTGACGGTCTGCCACTTCGTGCTGCCCAGGGAGAAGCCGACCTGGCGATAGGCCGGGGGGACGCTCTTGATGGCCTCCTCCGACGTCCGGATGATGGTCGGCAGGAGCATGAAGGCCAGGGTCAGGCCGCCGCTGAGGATGGACCAGCCGAACTTGAGCTTGGTGACGAAGAGGATGAAGCCGAACAGCCCGAAGATGATCGAGGGGATGCCCGCCAGGCATTCCGCTCCGAAGCGGATGACCCGGGTCACGGGCCCGCCCCAGGTATACTCCGTGAGGTAGATGGCCGTCCCGATGCCGAGGGGGGCGGCGAGGAGGATGGCCAGGGCGGTCAGGGCGACCGTCCCGACGACCGTCGAGAAGATGCCGCCCGCCTTGCCCATGTCCACCGGGTTGGCCGTCAGGAACTCGAGGCTCAACGCCGGCAATCCGCGGCGGAGGATGAAGAAGATGATGAACAGGAGGACCGCCACGGTGACCAAGGTCAGGGTCCAGAGGACGGTCCGGGCCGCCCGCTCCTCGATCCGGGGGCCGAGCCGCTTCACGGCTGCTTCCTCCGCTTGGCCGAGGTGGCGTTGGCGATCGTATTGAGGATCATGATGATGACGAACAGGACGACGCCCGTGGCGAACAGGGCTTCCCGATGCTCGCCCGTGGCGTAGCTCATCTCCAGGGCGACGTTCGAGGTCAGGGTCCGGACCGGGGCCAGCAGGGACCGGGGGATCTCCGCGGCGTTCCCGGCGATCATGATGGTGGCCATGGTCTCGCCGATGGCCCGGCCCATGCCCAGGATGATGCTGGCGATGATGCCCGAGCGGGCCGCCGGGAAGAGGACCATCTTGACCGTCTGCCAGCGGGTGGCCCCCAGGGCGATCGAGCCCTCGCGGTAGGACGGCGGCACCGCCTGGAGCGAGTCGACCGATATGGAGATGACGGTCGGCAGGATCATGATGCCCAGGACGATCGAGGCCGCCAGGACCGATAGGCCCGGCCCGCCGAAGGTCTGGCGGATGAAGGGCACCAGGATGATGACGCCCATGAAGCCGTAGACGACCGAGGGGATGCCGGCCAGGAGCTCGATCACCGGCTTGATGAAGCGCCGGACCCGCTTCGAAGAGAACTCGGTCAGGACGATGGCGCAGGCCAAGCCGAAGGGGACGCCGATGACCAGGGCCCCCCCCGTGACGAATAGGGACCCGACGATCATCGGCCAGAGCCCGAAGAGCTTCTCCGAGGGATACCAGTTGGAGCCGGCCAGGAAGCTCTTCAAACCATACTTGACCATGATCGGCGTCCCCTGGCCGACGATGAACACGGTGATGACCAAGAGGACGGAGACGGCCGAGAAGGCGACGACCAGGAGGGCCAAACGGACGAGCCGGTCGTTCCGTTCGAGCCTGTTCCCGGCGATCTTGCCCATCGTCGCTGTCCTTGGCCTCCGCCGGTCACCGGACCGGGAGGAGCCCTTCCTTTTTGATCAGCTCCTGCCCTTCCGGGGACAGGACGAAGTCGACGAAATCCCGGGCGTGGCCCGTAGGCTCGCCTTGGCTGACGAACAGGAACGGCCGGACGAGCTTGTAGTGCCCGCTCTCGATGTTCTCGTCGGTCGCCGCGGCTCCGTCGAGCTCGAGGGCCCGGACCTGGTCGTTGACCAGGCCCAGGGAGATGAACCCGATGGCGTAGGGATCGTGGGTGACGATCTCCCGGACCGTCCCGTTGGAATCCTCGGTGATGGCGCCCCGGAAAATGCGGGTTTTGCCCATGACCAGCTCCTGGAAGGCGCCGCGGGTCCCGGACCCCTCCTCGCGCGTGACGACCGTGATCGCCCGGTCGGGGCCGCCGAGGTAGGTCCAGTTCCTCAGGTCGCCGGCGAAGACCTGCTTGATCTCGGCCAGCTTGGCCCCCCGGACGGGATTGGAGGGGTGGACGATGAGGGCCAGCCCGTCCCGGGCCACGACGATCTCGACGAGGTCCTTCTCGTCGCCCTTGAGGTCCCGCGAGGACATGCCGATCTGGCAGGCCCCGCTCTTGCAGGCCTGGATGCCGGCGCTCGAGCCGCCGCCCTGGACGTTGACCCCGTAGTCGGGATGCGTCTCCATGAAGACCTCGGCCCACTTGTCGGCGAAGGGCTGGATGCTGGTCGAGCCGGCCAGGGTCAGGTCGGCCCGCTCGCCGGTCCGGCGGCAGGCCTGGAAAAGGGCGACGCCCAAGACAAGGAGCAGGAGGGCGAGCCTTTGGCGCGTCATGTCGTTACGGGATGCATATCAAGAGCGAATTATATCGTAAAGCGGGAAGGGGTCAAACCTTAACTTTTTCGCCCGGCTCGTCCGCCGCGTCGAGCTCCCGCATCCGGGCGTCGAAGCCGGCCTTCTTCGCCTCGTGGTCGGCGGTGAGCTTTTCCAGCTCCTCGAGCAGGCCGTCGATCGTCTTCTTCGTCCGGTGCATCTCCTTGGAGATCTCGACGACTTTGGCGCCCTGGCGGCCCTCGGAGGCCTTGACCAGCTCGCCGTTGAGGCGCCGCAGGCCGGCGTCGTGCGTCTCGACGTCCTTTTCGATCGCGGCCATCCGGGTCTCGAGGGGCCGCAGGACCCGCGAGCGCCCGGCCACGATCTCGGAACGCAGGCGCCGCAGCTCCTTGGGCGTTCCCTTGGGGCGTTCCCCGGCGGCCTCGAGCCGCGGCGGCGAAGCGGCGGCGAGGGAGCCCTGCATGAGCTCGTCCCGCCAGCCGACCTTGTCCAGGAACCTCTGATAGCCGCCCTCGTAGACGACGACGTCGTCGTTGTCGAAGACGACCAGCCGGTCGGCCAGGGCGTGGAGGAACATCTCGTTATGCGTGACCATGACGACCGCCCCGTCGAAGGCGTCGATGGCCTCGAGCAGGGCGTCGTTGGACTCGATGTCGAGGTGGTTGGTCGGCTCGTCGAGCAGGAGCAGGTTGAGCGGCGTGGCGATGAGCTTGCCCAGCAGGACCCGGCTCTTCTCCCCGCCCGACAGGACCTTGATTCTCTTGAGGGCGTCGTCGCCCTCGATCAGCGGCCGGCCGCCTGCGCGCAGGTCGCGCCAGGCGAGGTCAAGCAGGAAGCGCATGCGGCGCCACGTCAGCCAGTGCACGCGGTGCGACCACCGACGCCGCCCGCTCGTGAGGTCGTTCGTGTAGCCGGCCGTCGTGCAGCTGCAGCACGCGGTCACAGC
>JBFYNT010000327.1:0-3146 GCA_041304225.1 Candidatus Aminicenantota bacterium | reverse complement strand
ATATAATAAGAGGAACCGTGAGAACAGCGGTGATAGGGTTCATCATTCTTTCGATCTGACTGGTCGGCCCGGCCGCGGGCCGGGAGACAAGGCCGTTCCCGCAGGAAACGGTCGAGGCTTTCGTCGAGCGCGTCCGCGCCTCGCTCCAGTCCGGGGACCGGCCGGCCTATCTGTCCGCCTTCCCTTCCGAGGCCCGGGCGGCCGAGGAAGCCCGCCTGGCCGCCTATTTCGATGAGTTCGGCATGACCCGCGTCGCGGTGCGGCAGGCCGGCGTCTTAAGCGACGGGGAGGCCACGGCCCGGACGTTCTTCCAGGCGTTCTTCGAGAACGACTATGCGGCCTTGGTCGAAGGGTGGACGCTGACCCTGGAGCGCCGTGGCCCGGACTGGACGGTCGCCCGGCTGGAGATCCCCGGCAATACGACCCGTCTCTTCAAGCTCAGCCTTCCGCCCGAGAACGCGATCCGGGCCCGCCGGGTCGAGGTCGCGCACGAGGACATCCGCTTCACGTTCGAGGACGCGGCCGTCTTCTACGACAACATCCCCGAATTCGACACGGCCCTCGTCGTGGTCGGCCGGGGCCGGGTCGTTTTCAACCCCTCCGATCGCAACGAGAAACACCAGCTGGACCTTATCTATAAGAAGGACCGCATCGAGGACGAGGTCGAATCCCTTTATATCCGGTGTGCGCCGGGCTTCTTCTCCTCCAACCTCCGCATCGAGGCGGAGGAGGGGCCGGCCGGGGTCACCCCGGCCGAAACGGACAAGGCCACGGCGGTCTTCGCCCGCAACTATCCGCGCTCGTTCACCATCGAGAGCTCCCTCGACGGAAGGCTCCTGTCCTTCGTACCGCAGAGCGACGAGGTCGGCCTGGAGTTCAAGGCCCGCAAGGCCGGGGAGATGGCCTACATCTTCTCCCCGTTCTCGGACGACGAGATCAATCTCTACGACCGCGACAAGAACCGGATCGTCTGCCTCTACAGCCCGGCTTCGGGCCCCGAGCCCGCGGCGAAGAGGATGTTCATCTCGTTCGAGGAGAAGTTCGACGTCCGGACCTACTCGCTCGACCTGAGCTACGCCCCGGCCAGCTCTTACCTCTCGGCCCGGGCCCGTATCGAGGTCGCGCCCCGGGTCGACCTCCTGGAGACCATCAAGTTCTACCTCAATCCGGACTTCGAGATCCTCAAGATAACGGACGCGTTGGACCGGGAGCTGTTCTACACCCAAGACCGGATCCGCAAGACCCTCTATATCCATTTCGTCGAACCGCCCGCCAACGGGGAGCTGACCGCGATCGAAGTGTCCTACAGGGGACAGATGAGGCCCGTGCCGCCGACGACCGACGTCATCGCCCAGGCCGGAACCGACAGCATCTTCCGCGTCCAGCCCCGGTTCATGACCTACTTCTACTCCCATGCGGGCTACTGGTATCCCAGCCCGGGCGAGGGGGATTACTTCCTGGCCCGGCTCACCCTCGCCATCCCGCCCGGATACGGATGCGTCGCCAACGGGGAGATGGTGTCCCTGACCCGGCGAGAGGGCGTCGATGAGGACGCCACGACCGGAAGGGCGGGCAGCTCCGTCTTCACCTTCGTCTCCCGCATGCCTCTGAAGTATCTGTCGTTCATCGTCGGGAAATTCGCCCCGCCAAAATCCCGGCCCGGCCCGGTGCCGCTCACCGCCCACGTTTCCGCCGAGGTCATGGATTCGCGGCCCGACCTGCTCGAACAGGCTGCCGACATCCTCGATTTCTATGGCCGCGCTTTCGGGCCTTTTCCCTACGAGAAGCTGGGCATCGTCCTCAGGCCCTGGCCCTTCCAGGGCGGGCACAGCCCGGCCTCGTTCATCCTCCTCAACGAGGCCCCTGGGTTCGGCCGCGCGGACTTCCCGACGCCCGTCGATACGCCCGTCGACCTGTCGAACTGGGACGAATACTTCCTGGCCCACGAGATCGCCCACCAGTGGTGGGGCCAGGGGGTATCGTTCGAATCCTACAAGGACCAGTGGTTGAGCGAGGGCCTGGCGCAGTTCGCGGCGGCCTCCTACCTGCGCCACAAGCACGGCGAGCCCGCCTACGCCGCTATCCTTAAAAGGTTCACCCGCTGGACCGCCAGGAAGTCCTTCCGCGGTCCGATCCTCATGGGCTCGCGGCTGAGCTACTTCGACCTCATGGCCTACCAGGCCATAGTCTACGACAAGGCGGCCCTGGCCCTGTTCATGCTCCAGGACCTCCTCGGCCGGGAGACGTTCGAATCCGGGCTCAGGGATTTCTTCGAGAAGCAAAAATACGGCTCGGCTCGGACGGGCGAATTCATCAAGGCCATGGAGTCCGTTTCGGGCCGCGACCTCCGGCCCTTCTTCCATGGCTGGTTCGCGACCTGGGAGCTGCCCCATGTCCGGACGACCTGGACGGAAACGGCCGTGCCCGAGGGGGTCCGGATCGATTTCCGGGTGACCCAGACCGGCGGCCCGTTCGTCTTCCCGCTCTGGATCGAGACGAGGCGCGACGGCGAGTCGCGGCGGACCATGGTCGTCGTCGACGAGCCCGTCGAGCGCTTCTCCGTCACCTTGCCGCGCAAGCCGGGCCGGATCGTCGTCAACCCCGACCGGGCCGTGCCGGGCAAGTTCGATTAGGACGGGAACGCGCCCGTATCGATCTTCAGGCGCTTGATCATCTCGTTGAGCGTCGTCGGCTTGACCCCGAGCAGGTGGGCGGCCTTGTTCTGGACGCCCTTGGTCTTCTTGAGCGCCGCCAGGATGATCTTCTTCTGGAAGGCCTGGGTCCGGTCGCGAAGGTCGAGCGACTCCTCGGCGGCGATCAGGGCCTCGTCGTCGACGCCGCGGTCGCGCAGGAGGAAGGGGGGCACGGTGTCGCGGGTGATGACCCGGGAGCGGGACAGGACGACCGCCCGCTCGACCAGGTTCTCGAGCTCGCGGACGTTGCCCGGCCAGGAGTGGGCGTCGAGGATCCCGTAGACGTCGTCGCTCACGCCCTCGACCTCCTTGTGGTTCTCCCGGGCGTAGACGTCGATGAAATGCCGGACGAGCAGGGGGATGTCCTCCTTGCGCTCGCGCAGGGGCGGGATCTCGATCTTGATGACGTTGAGGCGGTAGAAGAGGTCCTTGCGGAAGGCCTTCTGCTCGATG
>JBFYNT010000326.1:0-5517 GCA_041304225.1 Candidatus Aminicenantota bacterium | reverse complement strand
AAGGCCCGGCCGAGCCTCGTCCCGATGACGATATTGTTCTTGCCGGTCGAGATCTGGGCCGAGAAGAGCTCCGACTTCGGCTTGATGTTCATGGCCAGGATGCCGCCCTTCCTCACGTTCCGGAAATCCGACAGGCGCGTCTTCTTGATGACGCCGTCGGTCGTGAGCATCACGACGAACTGGTTCTCGCTGAACTCCTTGATCGCGACGACGCTGGCCGGCTTCTCGTTCGGCGGGAACTCGAGCAGGTTGGCGATGGGCTTGCCGCGCCCCGAGACGCCCACGTCGGGCACGTCGAGGGCCTTGAGCCAGTAGAGCCGGCCCTGGTTGGTGAAGACCAGGAGGTAGCTGTGGGTCGAGCAGATGTAGAGGTCCTCGACGATGTCCTCGGCCTTCATCTCGATGCCCCGGCGGCCCTTGCCGCCCCGGGCCTGGAACTTGTAGGACGTCAGCGAGGTCCGCTTGATGTAGCCGCTCGAGGTGTAGACGATGGCCACGTCCTCTTCCTTGACCAGGTCCTCGGGCCGGAGCTCCGAAACGGCCTCGTCGCGGATCTCGGTCCGCCGCTCGTCGCCGTACTCCTCCTTGATCTCCTTGAGCTCGTTGACGATGATCGCGAAGACGAGCTTCTCGTCCTTGAGGATGCGCCGGAGCTCGGCGATCCTCTTCTTCAGGGCCGCGTACTCCTCCTGGATCTTCAGCCGCTCGAGCTGGCTCAGCCGCTGGAGCTGGAGCTCGAGGACGGCCTGGGCCTGGATCTGGGTCAGGCCGAACTTCTCCATGAGGCCGCGGCGGGCCTCGTCGACGGTCTTCGAGGCCCGGATGAGCTTGATGACGGCGTCGAGGTTGTCGAGGCAGATGACCAGGCCTTCCAGGATGTGGGCCCGCTCCTCGGCCTTGCGCAGCTCGAAGCGCGTCCGCCGCAGGATGACCTCCTTGCGGTGGGCGATGAAGTACTTCATGATGTCGATGAGGCCGAGGGTCTTCGGCTGCTTGTCGACGATGGCCAGCAGGATGATGCCGAAGGAGATCTGGAGCTGGGTGTGCTTGTAGAGATTGTTGAGGATGATCTCCGGCAGCTCTCCCCGCTTGACCTCGATGACGACGCGCATGCCCTCGCGGTCGGACTCGTCGCGGATATCGGCCACGCCCTCGATCCGCTTCTGGTTGACCAGGTCGGCGATCGATTCGAGCAGGCGCGACTTGTTGACCTGGTAGGGGATCTCGGTGACGACGATCTTGTCCTTCTCCCCCTTGGCCCCGCGCTCGATCGTCGACTTGGCCCGGAGGTGGAGGATGCCCTTGCCGTCCTTGTAGGCGTCGAGGAAGCCCTGGCGGCCGTAGATGATGCCACCCGTCGGGAAATCGGGGCCCTGGACGTATTTCAGGACGTCCTTGAGCGTGGCCCCGGGGTGCTCGATGAGGTGAATGACGCCGTCGCAGATCTCGGTCAGGTTGTGGGGCGGGATGTTCGTGGCCATGCCGACGGCGATGCCGTTGCCGCCGTTGACCAGGAGGTTGGGGAACTTCGAGGGCAGGACCTCGGGCATGGTCAGGCTCTCGTCGTAGTTCGGAACGAAGTTGACCGTCTCCTTGTCGATGTCGGCCATCAGCTCGTGGGCCAGCTTCTTCATCCGGACTTCGGTGTAGCGCATGGCCGCCGGCGGGTCGCCGTCGATGCTGCCGAAGTTGCCCTGCCCGTCGACGAGCAGGTAGCGCAGGCTGAAGTCCTGGGCCATGCGGACGAGCGTGTCGTAAGCGGCCTGGTCGCCGTGGGGATGGTACTTGCCGATGACGTCGCCGACGATGCGGGCCGATTTCTTGAAGGGCTTGTTGTAGTAGGTGCCGCTCTCGTACATGGCGTAGAGGACGCGGCGGTGGACCGGCTTGAGCCCGTCCTTGATGTCGGGGATGGCCCGGCCGATGATGACGCTCATGGCGTAGTCGAGGTACGCCCGGCGCATCTCCTCTTCGAGGCCGGCGACCGGGAAGTGCTCTTTCGGCTTTTCGCTGTCCATGGGAACTCCTGCGCGGGGCTGCTTCTTGGGGGCGTCTTCAGACATCGAGGTTCAGGGCCTCCAGAGCGTTGGTCTCGATGAACTTCCTGCGCTCGTCGACCTCGTCGCCCATGAGGATGCCGAAGATGCGGTCGGCCTCGGCGGCGTCGACGACGGAAACCTTGAGGAGGGTGCGGCGCTCCGGGTCCATGGTCGTCTCCCAGAGCTGGGTCGGGGTCATCTCGCCCAAGCCCTTGTAGCGCTGGATGGCGATGCCCTTCTTGCCCCGCTCGAACAGGTAGTCGAGGAGCTTGTTCTCGTTCTCCAGGACCTCCTTCTCGGCTCCGTCGCCGTTGGTCAGGACCGCGTACGGGCCCTTGACCTCCTCGAGCTCCTGGCTGATGCGGTAGAGGTTCTTGTACTCGGCCGAAGTGACCAGGTCCATGCCGATCTTGCCGGCCGCGGCCAGGCCGTTGAGCTGGTAGCTGAACTCGATCTCGAAGACGCCGTACTCCTCGTCGCGCCCCAGCTTGGCCGTGAAGCCCTTCTCGGCGACGAGTTTCAGGACCTTCTCGACGTTCTTCTTCGAGCTCAGGAACTCCTGGCCGTCGACCCCGTTGCGGATGAGCAGGTCGATGAGGAAGAGCGGGTAGTTCTTGCGCTCGAAGAACTGGGCGTAGCTCTTCTTGGACATGAGGTTGCGGAAGAACTTGCGGAACTTCTCGCCCTCCAGGACCTCCTTGCGGTTGCCGGCCCGGACCTTGAACTCCTCGGAGATCTTGCGGACCATGAACTTCTCGTACTCGCGCTCGTCCTTGATGTACTGGACGTCCCGGCCCCGGGTGACCTTGTAGAGGGGCGCCTGGGCGATGTAGAGGTGGCCCTGTTCGATCAGCTGGGCCATCTGCCGGTAGAAGAAGGTCATGAGCAGGGTGCGGATGTGGGCGCCGTCGACGTCGGCGTCGGTCATCATGATGACCTTGTGGTAGCGGAGCTTGGCCAGCCGCTCCTCGCTGTCCTCGATCCCGATGCCCAGGGCGGCGAACATGACCCCGATCTCCTCGTTCTTGATGATCTTGTCGAAGCGGGCCTTCTCGACGTTGAGGATCTTGCCGCGCAGCGGCAGGATGGCCTGGAAGCGCCGGTCGCGGCCCTGCTTGGCCGAGCCGCCGGCCGAATCGCCCTCGACGATGAAGATCTCGGAGGTGGCCGGGTCGCGGTCCTGACAGTCGGCCAGCTTGCCGGGCAGGGACGTCGACTCGAGGACGCCCTTGCGGCGGGCCAGCTCGCGGGCCTTGCGGGCCGCCTCGCGGGCCCGGGCCGCGTCGATGATCTTCATGACGATCTTTTTGGCGACCGTCGGGTTCTCTTCGAGGTAGGTCGAAAGCTGCTCGTTGACGATGGATTCGACGATGCCCTTGACCTCGGAGTTGCCGAGCTTGGTCTTGGTCTGGCCCTCGAACTGGGGATCGTGGAGCTTGATGGACAGGACGGCCGTCAGGCCCTCGCGGCAGTCGTCGCCGGTGATGTTCTCGCTGAGGTCCTTGAGAAGGTTGTGGGCGCTGGCGTAGGTGTTGAGCGAGCGGGTCAGGGCGGCTTTGAAGCCGATGAGGTGGGTGCCGCCCTCGGTCGTGTTGATGTTGTTGACGAAGGAGAAGATGGTGTCGGCGTAGGACATGTTGTACTGGATGGCCAGGTCGACGCCGACGCCCTCGCGCTCGCCCTCGAACAGGATCGGCTTGGGATTGATCGTCTGCTTGCTCTGGTTGAGGTACTCGACGAACTCGCGGATGCCGCCCTTGTACTGGAATTCCTGGGACTTGTTGGTCCGCTCGTCGGTGATGGCGATCTTGAGGCCCTTGTTGAGGAAGGACAGCTCGCGCAGGCGCTGGGCCAGGATGTCGAAGTTGTACTCCGTGAACTCGAAGATCTCGTCGTCGGGCCAGAAGGTGATCTTGGTGCCCGTCTTCTTGGTCTTGCCGATCTGCTTGAGCTTCGAGACAGGGTTGCCCCGCTCGTAGCTCTGCGTGAAGATGCCGCCCTCGCGCTTGATCTCGAGGTCGAGGCGCTTGGACAGGGCGTTGACGACCGAGACGCCGACGCCGTGCAGGCCGCCGGAGACCTTGTAGCTCTTCTGGTCGAACTTGCCGCCGGCGTGGAGAACGGTCATGACGACCTCGGCGGCCGACTTGTTCTCCTTCTTGTGCAGGCCGACCGGGATGCCGCGGCCGTTGTCGATGACCGTGATCGAGTTGTCGACGTGGACGTGGACCTCGATCTCCGAGCAGAACCCGGCCAGGGCCTCGTCGACGCTGTTGTCGACGACCTCGTAGACGAGGTGGTGCAGGCCCTCCGTCCCGGTGCTGCCGATGTACATGGCCGGGCGCTTGCGGACGGCCTCCAGGCCCTTGAGGACCTTGATGCTTTCAGCGGTATACTTTTCTTGCGTCATGTCCGTTCACTTATAAAAAAATGCGGGTTCCCGGCGCTCTCTCGTCACGGGACCCGGGGACCATTTTTCAAGAATATATTGTATCAAAAAAGGGGCCCGAAAAGCAAGGAAAATCTTCATTTTTGTAGAATTTCAACTTATTCTTATTAAATAAGATATGCGTCTTTTTGCGGCCCGGGCCCGATCCGCTCACCGGGCCCATTGAGAGAGACGCCCGAGGGGCCCTTTTTTTCTCACAGTTAGGAGGGGGTGAGAAGGGGTCAAACCTACCTTTTATCACTTTCTAAAACGGGTGCTCGGAAGGTATCCACAGATGATGAAAAAAGTGATAAAAGGTAGGTTTGACCCCTTCTTGTTTGCTATAATTTTGCCATGCCGGCGAACCTGCCCCCCGAATACCACCGGATCGAAGCGGAGCTGCGGACGGCCCGTACGCCCGAGGAAAAGATCGACATCTACGAGCGGCTCATCCGCGTCATCCCCCACCACAAGGGCACCGACAAGCTCATCGCCATGTACCGGCAGAAGATCGCCAAGGCGCGGGAGGAGGGCGAGCGGCGGGCCTCGACGGCCAAGCACGCGCCGGCGCACAAGATCGAGAAGTCCGGGGCCGGCCAGGTCGTCCTGGCCGGGCCGCCGAACGCCGGCAAGTCGAGCCTCGTCCGGGCCCTCACCGGCGCGGCGGTCGAGATCGCCGACTACCCCTTCACCACCCGCTCCCCCGCCCCGTTCATGATGCCGTTCGAGAACGTCAAGGTCCAGCTCGTCGACACGCCGCCGGTCACCGCCGAGCTCATGGAGACCTGGTTCCCGGAGATGGTCAAGATGGCCGACGCCGTCCTCCTCGTCGCCGACCTCGCCGATCCCGACACGGCCGCGACGCTCGACGGCATCGTCGGACGGCTCAGGGAGAAGCGGATCGAGCTCCTCCGGGCCGACGCGGACATTCCGCCGCCCTATTTCCCGTTCCGCAAGCGGGCCGCCCTCGCGGCGAACAAGATCGACGCGCCGGGCGCCGCCAAGGCCTACGAAGACCTCGGCGTCCTGGTCGAAGGCCCGTTCGAGCGG
>JBFYNT010000325.1:0-6873 GCA_041304225.1 Candidatus Aminicenantota bacterium | reverse complement strand
GTCAATGACCTTGGTCGAGAGCAGGTCGACGATCCCCGAGCGGGGATCGCCCATGAAATCGCAGGAGACGAGCGGCTCGTCGGTCGTGCCCAGGATGCCCTTGAGCGGCCCGGCTTCCGCGGTCTTGAAGGCGGTGTTGATGTCCTCGGCCGTGGCCGGTCTCTTGAGGACGGCCACGAAGTCGACGAGGGAGACGTTGGGGGTCGGGACGCGGACGGAGAAGCCGTCGATCCGGCCCTTCAGCTCGGGCATGACCAGGCCGACGGCCTTGGCCGCTCCGGTCGTCGTCGGGATCTGTGAGACCGCGGCGGCCCGGGCCCGGCGCAGGTCCTTGTGGGGCGCGTCGAGGATCTTCTGGTCGTTGGTGTAGGAGTGGATGGTGGTCATGAAGCCCTTCTCGACGCCGAAGGCCTCGTGGAGGACCTTGACCACCGGGGCCAGGCAGTTGGTCGTGCAGGAGGCGTTGGAGATGACGTGGTGCTTGGCCGCGTCGTAGGTCTTCTCGTTGACCCCCAGGACCAGGGTGACGTCGGGATCGGTGGCCGGGGCGGAGACGATGACCTTGGAGGCCCCGCCCTTCTCGATGTGCTGGACGACGTCGGGCCGCTTGGTGAACTTGCCGGTCGATTCGACGACCACGGAGACGCCCAGGTCTTTCCACGGGAGCTTGGCGATCTCCTTCTCGGCCAGGACGCGGATCTTGCGGCCGTTGACGACGATCGCGTCCCCGGTCGCCTCGACTTTCTCCTTGAAGGTGCCCAGGACCGCGGCGTCTTTGAGCAGGTGGGCCAGGGTCTTGGCGTCGGTGATGTCGTTGACGGCCACGTACTCGACGGCAGGGTCGTTCCAGGAGGCCCGGAGCATGTTCCTGCCTATACGTCCGAAGCCGTTGATGCCAATACGGATAGCCATGATTCTCTCCTCTGCGAACAGGTTCGTGCCAGCTTGGAAAAATAACACAAACGGGACCGCTTGACAAGCCGGGAAGCGGCCCGGACGGGGGCTATTTCGACGGTCCCGGCGGCTTGCCCGCCGAGCCTCCCTTGCGGGCCCGCTTCCGCTCGTACATCAGCAGGTCGGCCCGGCTGAGCATCTCCTCGATCGTCGCCGGCTGGTCGGGCTCGCGGGTGAAGACCCCGACGCTGACGGACAAGCGGAAACCGGCTTCGGCCGAGGAGCGATCGTTGAAGAAGGCCAGCTTCTCCTCGAGCCGGCCGACCAGCGCGTCGGCGTCCATCCGCGTCGACTCCATGGCCAGGACCGAGAACTCGTCGCCGCCCATGCGGGCCACGATGTCGGACTCGCGGAAGCTCTTCTTGAGGTTGAAGGCGACCTCGGTCAGGGCCCGGTCTCCCAGCTTGTGCCCGCCGGTGTCGTTGATCCGTTTGAGGTCGTCGACGTCGAGGTAGAGGAGGGCGATCCGCTTCTTCATGCGGCTGGCCGTCTTGAGCTGCTGCTCGGCCAGGGTCAGGAAGCCGCGGCGGTTGAGGAGCGTCGTCAGCTCGTCGTGGAGGGACAGGGCCTTGATCTCCTCCTCCATGGCCTTGCGCTCGGTGATGTCGGTCAGGACGGCCAGCGTCCCGCCGAACTCGGCGCCCTGGACGCGCGGCCCGCCGCTGACGAGGAACGTGCGGCGGCTGCCGTCCTTGTGCAGGAAGGCGAGCTCGTAGCGTCCGGAAACGCCCTTGGTCCGCTCCTCGTCCACCCGGCGCAGCTTGGCGTGCTGGTCCTTGGGCAGGAAGGAGGCGACCTCCTGGTCGACCAGATCGCCCGGAGCGTAGCCCAGCATCCGGGCCGCCGCCGGATTGACGAAGCTGAACTTGCCGTCGGAATCGGTCAGCACCAGGCCCTCGGTCATCGTCTGGACGGTGCTGTCGCTGAACTTGCGCAGCTGGTCGAGCTCCTCCTCGGCCCGCAGCCTCTGGGTGATGTCCTTGAGGATGCCGATGATGCCTCCGACCGTGCCGTCGGGGCGCCGGCAGGTCATCTTGATGAAGATGACGTGGTGCTCGCCGTCCGGGGCCTGGAGGGGGGCCTCGTAGACCCGATGGCCGGGATCGGCCAGCAGGTCCCGGTCGTGGCTCTCGTGCAGCTCGACGAGCGGTCCCGGGGCGACGTCGGCCAGCGTCTTGCCGATGAGCTCCTTGCCGGCCAGGCCGAGGAGCTTCTCGAAGGCGGGGTTGGCGCCCTGATAGCGTCCCTCGACGTCCTTGAAGAAGGCCGGGTTCGGCATGACGCTGATCATCTGGCGTATGAGATCGTCCATGTTACGGTTGGCCGCGTCCCACTTCGACCGTTCGGCCGCTTCCAGGGCGGCCTGGTTCCGCCGACAGAAGATCCAGATGAGGGCGCCGCAGAGGAGGACCAGCATCCCGGCGATGCCCAAGAGGGTCATATAGGCCGTCGTCATTCCCGCGGTCAGATCGGCGGCGTCCAGCTTGGCTCCGAGGAGCCAGGTCGAGCCGGGAACGGCGGCGATGAACATGAAGACGTCCCGGCCGCGATAGTCTTTCCCTTCGACCAGGCCCTCCTCTCCGAGGGCTTGCTTGGAGGCCGGCCGCCGGAAGCCGGAGACGGGGAGCGGACCGGGAGGCGCCGGGGCTTCGTGAAGGCGCGGCCGGCTAAGATGCACCAGCTCGTTCTCCCGCCGCTCGATAAGCAGCACCTCCTCCGTCCCCCTGGGGCTCGGCCCTTCGGCGAGGATCGGATCGAGGACCGCGGCCGCGTCGAAGGATATTCTCAGCAGGCCGACGGGGCCGGACATCCCCGGGCCTTTGTCCAGGAGCGGGACCATCAGGTCGACCCATCGTGTTCCGGGCGCGCCGTCGGTGTCGACCGTTCCGATGAGCGGCTCGCGGCTCTGCCAGGCCTCATGCCCGAGGCGCAGGGATTCGGGCGTCGAGGTGAATTCGGCGCCCTCCGGATAGACGAGCAGGGTCCGGCCGCGGGGCAGGAGGAGAGCGGCCTTGGCGAAGTGCAGGACCTTCCGGAGGCCCGCGAAGCCCGCCAGGAAGTCCGTCCTGGCCGGCTCGGCGGCCGGGTCTTCGGCCAGGATCTTGGCCCTGACGGCGTTGATCTTGTTGTCCGCGATGGCGGCCGCGAAGGTCATCTGTTCTTTCCGCCATTGGGCGAGCTGGGCGGACTTCATGGCCGCGAGGGTGGTCAGCTCGCTTTCTTTAAAGGCGCGGGCGTGCCTGACCTGGAGGACATAGAAAACCCGCGAGATGGTGAACAGCCCGGCGCTCAGCAGGATGAACGCGACGACGAGCGGCCAGGGGATCTTCCGGTATAGGGAACGGGGCTTTTGGGATTCTCTCAAGATACAACCTTCCCTTTCTAAGGCGTTTAGTCGGTGGCTGTCCCGTGTCTTTGTATTACCTAACACAGGGTTCGGACGCATGTCAATATGTTGCGTAGAGCGCGGCCTGCCGGCCCCATGTATTGGGCTTGGACCCAGGGCCGGGGCGGGGCCGGAGCGGGGGTCGCCGGCGAAGGCCCTTGAAATGTGTTAAAATCGCCACGGTATCGGAGGCGCCCCATGAAGATCCTGACCGCGCGGCAGATGAAGGACATCGACCGGACCGCGATCGAGGAGCTCGGCATCCCCGGGATCGTGCTCATGGAGAACGCCGGCCTGCGCGTCGTCCGGGCCCTCAGGGCGAAGCGCCCCCATCCGGAGAAGGAGCGGATCGTCGTGGTGGCCGGGAAGGGGAACAACGGCGGCGACGGCTTCGTGGTCGCCCGCCACCTCTTCAATTCCGGGGCCCGGCCCGAGATCCTGCTCCTGGCCGCGTCGGAGGATGTCGGCGGCGACGCGGCGGTCAACCTGGCCGTGGCCAAGAGCATGGGCATCCCCGTGACGGAAGTCCGGGACGCGGCCGGATGGGCCAGAGTACGGACGAAGGTGGGGAGCGCCACGATCCTCGTCGACGCGATCTTCGGGACCGGCCTCGAGAGGCCGCTCGACGGGCTGTTCGCGACGGCCGTCGCCGACATCAACCGTTCGCGGGCCTTCAAGGTGGCCGTCGACCTCCCCTCGGGACTCGCGAGTGACTCGTTCGAGGCGATCGGCCCCTCGGTCGCGGCCGACCTGACGGTCACGCTGGCCGCCCCCAAGATCGCCCACATCTTCCCGCCGGCCGCGGACCGGGTCGGCGAGCTCGTCGTCGCCCCGATCGGCATCCCGCCGGCCCTCTTCGACCGGCCGGACCTGGCGCTCGAGCTCGTCGAGGAGGCGGCCCTGCGGCCGTTCTTCGCGCCCCGGAAAAGGGACACGCACAAGGGGACGTACGGGCACCTGCTCGTCGTCGCCGGTTCGCTCGGGAAATCGGGCGCCGCGGTCCTGGCCGGACGGGCGGCCCTGCGGATGGGCGCGGGGCTCGTGACGGTGGCCACGGCCGCCGGGGTCTTGACGTCGGTCGCGAGGTCCATGGCCGAGCTGATGACCGAGCCCCTGGCCGAAACGCCGGAGCGGACGATCGCCGCGGCGGCGCTTCCTCGCGCGGTCGGGCTGCTCAAGGGGAAGAGCGCCGTTCTCGTCGGTCCCGGGCTCTCGACCCACCCCTCGACCGCTGAATTCGTCCTCGGGCTTCTGCCCAAGATCAAAGGGCCGTGCGTCGTCGACGCCGACGGGCTCAATATCGCGGCCGGGCGTCCCGAGGTCCTGCGGCGAATGGCCGGACCGGTCGTCCTGACCCCTCACCCCGGCGAGTTCGCCCGGCTCGTCGGCCGCTCGAACGAAGATGTCCGGCGTCACCGCTTGGAGCTCGCTCCGGAATTCGCGGCGAAGCACCGGGTCACGGTCGTCCTCAAGGGCTACCGGACGCTCATCGCTCTGCCCGACGGCCGGGTCTTCGTCAATCCAACCGGGAATCCCGGAATGGCCACCGGCGGGACGGGGGATGTCCTGGGCGGCCTGATCGCCTCGCAGCTGGCCCAGGAGAAGGACGCGCTCGGCGCGGTCCTCTCGGCCGTCTACGCCCACGGACTGGCGGGCGACGTGGCCGCGGACAGGCTGGGGGAGAAGGCCCTGGTCGCCGGCGACCTCATCCGCTACCTGCCGCCGGCGCTCAAGGCCCTGGCCGGAGAGAGGCCGTGACGAGAGTCCTCACGACGCGCTCCGAGGAGGAGACCTTCGAGCTGGCCCGCGGCCTCGCGGCCGGGTTCGGGGGGACGGAGGTCGTCCTGCTCTCGGGCGAGCTCGGAGCGGGGAAGACGGTCTTCGCCAAGGGCGTCGCGGCCGGCGCCGGCGTCGCCGACGCGTCGCGGGTCTCGAGCCCTTCCTTCACCCTCGTCAATATCTACGAGGGGCGGTACCGCGTCTTCCACGTCGACCTCTACCGGCTCGATCGGGAACAGGACATCCTCGACCTCGGTTGGGAGGACATGATCGGCGCGGGCCTCGTGCTCGTCGAGTGGGCGGAGAAGCTGCCGTTCCCTGTGAAAGGGCTCAGCGTGCGGATCGAGACGGCCGGCGACGACGAGCGGCGCGTCACGATCAGTTCTTGACGATCTTCTCCAGCGCGGCCTTGAGCTTGGCCGCCGCCGCCGGCGCCGCTCCCGCGTTGCCGGCGAAGATGTCCTTCATCGGGACTTCGGCCCCGTAGAACTTCCGGTTGGCCTTCCGGTCCTCCTGCAGGGACGAGCCTTGCAGGCTCAGCCCGGCGTAGAGGCCGCGGCTGCGCGAGTAGGACAGGATCTCGGCCTTGAGCTCGCTGTCGGTGCTGGCCTCGGCCGTGCGGCCGAGCGGGCCGGCGGCGACGCCGGCGTCCGCGCCCAGCGTGAATTTGCCGTCGGCGATGTTCTCGACGCTGCGCGGGGTCCGGAAGACGAGGACGATGTCGGCCGACTGGACGCCGGCCTGCCAGCCGAGGCTGCCGCCCTTGATGTCGATGAACGCCGGATCGCTCCAGCCGCCGTCCTTGGTCCGGACGAGCAGTACGCCCTTGCCGTGGCGGCCCCCGATGACGAACCCGGCCTTGATGACGTCGGGGATGATGGCGATGCCGGCGCAGCCCTCGACGAGGCCGACCGGGATGCTCTTGTCGGACTCCTTCATCATCTCCTCGAGGACGCGGACGGCGTCGTCGATCTTCTTGATCTGGTTGGAGGGGTCGGCGCCGACGGGGCTCGACGCGGGTCCCGCGAAGGCCAGGGCGGCGAGCCAGAGCCCGGCCGTGAGGGATGTGGCGATCCTTTTGAGGTCCATGTCGATCTCCTTTCTAGGTCCGGCGCCCGAAGGCCCGGACGAGCTCCCGCGCCGCCCGTTCCGGATCGGGGGAGCCGAGGACGGCCGATACGACGGCGAGGCCGTCGGCGCCGGCGGCCGCGAGCGAGGCGGCGTGGACGGCGGTGACGCCGCCGATGGCCACGACGGGGATGCGAACGGCGCGCTTGATCCGGCCGATGCCCTCGGGGCCGAGAACGGCGAGAGACGTTTTTTTGGTCGAGGTGGCGAAGGCCGGGCCGGCCCCGACGTAGTCCGCGCCCTCCCGCTCCGCCCGGAGCGCCTCGTCGGCCGTATGGACCGAGACGCCGATCGTCGCGCCCGGGCCCAGGATGCGCCGGGCCGCGGCGACGGGGATGTCGTCTTGGCCGAGGTGGACGCCGGCCGCGCCGCAGGCCTGGGCGACGTCCAGGCGGTCGTTGACGAGGAGCGGCACGCCGGGACCGGCGAGGCGCCGGGCGATCTCGAGCCCCAGCCCCACGAAGGCCCGGCCTTCGAGGCTCTTGGCCCGGAGCTGGACGACGGTGGCGCCGCCGCGGACCGCCGCCGCGACCAGCGCGGGGAGATCGCTCCCCGCGGCGTAATCGGCGTCGGCGACGAGGTAGAGGGACCAGTCGATGGCCATCGTTCCCAGTATAGCAAAAACG
>JBFYNT010000324.1:0-3449 GCA_041304225.1 Candidatus Aminicenantota bacterium | reverse complement strand
CTGGTCGCCGCCGCCTACGGCATTCCGCTTCTCACCTGGATGGCCCGGACCGGCTGGGCCCTGCCCGGCGACACCGACAGCTACGGCTTCGCCATCGGCGAGCGGCTCTTCCCCTCCTACGGAGCCGGCCTGGTCGCCGGGACGACGATCATCGTCCTCCTGACGACGACCCTCGTCTCGTTCCTGCCGACGCGCAAGATCGCCAAGCTCAAACCGACCGACGCGCTGCGGGGGCGGATGACATGATCCGCTTCCTGCTCAAGGGGCTTCTCCGCGACCGCTCGCGCAGTCTCCTGCCGTTCGTGACCGTCCTCCTCGGCTCCCTGCTGACGGTCGTCGGATTCAGCTGGCTCAACGGCGCCATCTCGACCATCATCGAGTCGAGCGCCAACTTCTCGGCCGGCCACGTCAAGGTCATGTCCCGGGCCTATGCCCGGGAAGCCGACCTGGCCCCGAACGACCTGGCCCTCGCCGGCGTCCGCGCGATCCTCACGGAGCTCGAGCGGGACCATCCCGGTCTCGTCTGGACGCCGCGCATCAAATTCGGCGGCCTCATCGATATCCCCGACGAGCAGGGCGAGACCCGGGCCCAAGGCCCGGCCGCCGGCCTGGCCGTCGACCTGCGCTCGCCCGAAAGCCCCGAAGGCGGCCTCCTCCACTTGGACAAAGCCGTCGTTCGCGGCCGCCTGCCCGAGCGTCCGGGCGAGATCCTCCTCAGCGACGCCTTCGCCACGCGTCTCGGCGTCGGCCCCGGCTCGACGGCGACGCTCATCGGGGCGACCATGTACGGCGGCATGGCCGTCCGGAACTTCATCGTCTCGGGCACGCTCCATTTCGGCATCAGCGCCATGGACCGGGGCGCGGTCGTGGCCGACATCGCCGACATCCAGGAGGCCCTGGACATGGAGGACGCGGCCGGCGAGGTCCTGGGTTTCTATCGCGACTCGCTCTACCGGAACAAGGAGGCCACGAGCCTGGCGGCTTCGTTCAACGACGCCCACCGCGGCGACGCCGGCGATTTCGCGCCGGAGATGGTCACCCTCCGCGCGCAAGGCGGCCTGGCCCAGACGCTCGACTTCGCCTCGGCCATCTACTCGCTCATGCTCGTCCTCTTCATCCTGGTCATGTCCATCGTCCTGTGGAACGCCGGGCTGATGGGCAGCCTGCGCCGCTACGGCGAGTTCGGCATCCGCCTGGCTCTCGGCGAGGACAAGGGCCGGCTCTACCGGTCGCTCATCGCCGAAGGGACGATCATCGGCTTTCTGGGTTCGGCCGCGGGGACGGCCCTGGGCCTGGCTATCTCGTACCATCTTCAAAGGAAGGGCCTCAACATCGGGGCGATGCTGAAGAACGCCTCGATGATCATCACCGACGTCCTGCGGGCCCGGGTGACGCCCATGAGCTATGTCATCGGGTTCGTGCCCGGCGTGGCGGCGACTTTTCTCGGCAAGGCCGTTTCGGGCATCGGCATATTCAAGCGGCAGACCTCCCAGCTGGCCAAGGAGTTCGAAGCATGAAAAACCGTATCCTCATGATATTCTTCGCTTTGGCCGCGCTCGGGCTGGCCGCCGCTCTCGCCGCCCAGGCCCCGGACGGCGAGGCCATCCTCCGCCGGGCCGACCAGAACATGGGCTCCGACAACAAGATCACGACGAGCGTCATGACCATCCACGGCCGGCGCGGCTCGCGCAGCGTCAAGTCCAGGTCATGGATCAAGGGCCGGACCCAATCCTTCACCGAGTACCTCGACCCGCCGCGCGAGAAGGGCACCAAGATGCTCAAGCTCGAAGACCAGCTCTGGACCTACACGCCGGCCTCGGACCGGACCATCCTCATCTCCGGACATATGCTCCGCCAGTCGGTCATGGGCTCGGACCTGTCCTACGAGGACATGATGGAGGACCCTCGGCTGGCCGCCCTCTACACGGCCACGGTCGGCGGCGAAGAAGACTGCGAGGGGCGCCCGTGTTGGGTGCTCGACCTGGCTTCGCGGGGCGAGGAGATCGCCTACTTCAAGCGCAGGATCTGGGTCGACAAGGAGCGGGATGTGGTCCTGCGGGAGGAACGCTTCGCCAAGAGCGGCAAGCTCCTCAAGACGACCGAAGTGAAGAGCGTAGAGCGGCAGGGCGGGCGCTGGGTCCCGACGCGGATCGTCTTTAAGGACGCGCTGAAGGAGGGCGACGGCACCGAGTTCGTCCTCGAATCGATCGAGTTCGACGCCAAGATCCCCGACCACGTCTTCACCAAAGCCTCGCTGCGTTAGCCCGCGCCAGGCCCGGGCTTGGGCTTGATCAGCCCCAGCTTGCGGCCCATTTTGAGCAGGCCCCGGCCCATGCCCGAGAGCTCGATCACGGCAGCCGGGTCGTCCCACTTCTCCTCTCTTTTGAGCCTCTCGTAGGCCCGGATCTCCGGTAGCATGGCGATGACGAAGAAGACGTTGACGACGACCGCGTAGATGACGAAGGCCGCGTCGCGCGTCTTGAAGAAGACCCAGGGGATGAGGAGTAGGACCCCGGCCATGTAGGCCGCGAGCACATCGCGCAGGACGACGAGCCCGAGGAGCATGCCGCCGAGCGAACAGATGAGGAAGCCGAACCAGTCGATGACCAGGAAGCCGCCGTAGATGGCCGAGATGCCGCGGCCGCCCTTGAAGCGGTGGTAGACGGGCCAGATGTGCCCGGCCACGCCGGCCGCCGCGGCGACCAGGAAATAGGGCTCGGCGGGCCAGGCCCGGCGCAGGGCGACGGCCGGGATGACGATCTTGAGCATGTCCAGGACGTAGGTCAGGAATCCCCACTTGGCCCCGACGTGGTGGGAGACCCAGGAAGCGCTGACGGTCCCCAGGGCCAGGGTCTTGTCGCTGCCCGGGAGGCCGACCTCGAAACGGTCCGTGATCCGGACGGACGGCGCGACGAGGCGGGTGACGAGGCGGGCCACGGAGAGGGCCCCGACGAGATAGCCGCCTAAGGCCGCAGCCAGGGCAATGAGCGGGTCCATGGGCGCCTCCTATCCCCTACTCCGCCGGCCCCTCCGGATGGAGGTAGAGCCGCCCGGCCGTGCCGTCGAGGGTGACGGCCATACCGTCGCGGACGAGCCGGGTCGCGCTGCGGACGCTGACCACGGCCGGGATGCCGTACTCGCGGGCGATGATCGACGTATGCGAGAGCTGGCCGCCCGTCTCGGCGACGATGCCCCCGGCCCCGGCGAAGAGCGGGGCCCAGCCGATGTCGGTGAAGGGCACGACGAGGACGTCCCCGGGCCCGAAGCTGTCGACGGCGCCGGCCGGGTCGAGGACGACCCGGGCCCGCCCCCGGACGACGCCCGCGCTGGCCCCGATGCCGGAGAGGAACGCCAGCCCCTCGGAGGACGGAGCTGCCTTTAGTGGAATATCGCCGCAGCATAGCGTGTCGGGCTGGTCTAGTGCCGCGTCGCTGGCCAGCTCGGTCCGG
>JBFYNT010000323.1:0-8810 GCA_041304225.1 Candidatus Aminicenantota bacterium | reverse complement strand
CGTCGGGGAATCCGCCCTGCTACGCAGCCGAGCGTCCGCTCCGCGTAGGCGGGGCGGCTTCCCTTTGACGACGTCCCTCGGCCCTTCCTTCCGGGGCTCGACGGCAGTCCCTGAGATCGATTGTCTCGTGCCGGGCGAGGTGATAAGATAAAGGCGGGATGAACGACAGAAGGAGCGTGCGATGAGCGAAATCGTATATACGTGCTCGGTATGCGGCAAGCAGGCCAAGGTCGAAAAGGGGAAGCCCGTCCCGCTGTGCTGCACGAAGGAGATGGAGCCCCTGCCGTTCTGCACGACGGCACCCCACCCGGAGATGGCGCGCAACTACGACGAGGACCTGCCCTGCGACGACGGCACGGCGGCCAAGAAGAAATAGTCCGGCCCGCGCTTCAGGCTTTCCGGCCCCTGACGACCGCCCGGTCGTAGATCCACAGGCCGACGACCGACAGGACCCCTATCCCGACGATGATCAGCCACATGGTCACGGTGTCGACCGGCCGGCCTTCCTTGAGCGGCGTCTGGACGTAGCGGGTGAACAGGCGCCCGCCGATCGGCCCGCCGACGATGCTGGCCAGGGCGATGGGCAGGCTCTGGTACCCCAGGTAGAGTCCCTCCTGTCCCTTGGGGGCGATGGCCCCGATGTACTCGTAGATCCGCGGCGAGGCCATCATCTCGCCCACGGCCATCGAGGCGATGGACACGATCATGAAGATCCCGGCGATGGGCAGGCTCAGGCCGAGGAGGCCGGTCTTGGCGTTGGGATCGGCGAAGAGCAGGGACGGCAGGACGTTGATCAGCATCCCCAGCGTCACGACGATGGCCCCCAGCATGATGGTCTTGACCGGCAGCCAGCGTTTGACGAGCCGGGTGATCAGGAGCTGGAAGGCGACGATCATGATCGGATTGGCCAGGGTATAGAGCTCCATGGGCGCGTCGGGATCGACGTAGCGCATGAACAGGGGTATGAGGTTGTAGAGCTGGATGTAGAGGAACCAGAACAGGCCCAGGACGAGGATGAGGAAGACGAACTTGAGGTTGCCCAGGACGACGAAGATGCCGCCCAGGGCCTGGCCGAGCGTCCGCTTCCGGACCTGCTGGCCGTCCTTGATGCCGTCGCTGACGTACTGCGGCTCCCGGTAGATGAACAGGGTGACCAGCAATCCGACGAGGGCGAAGGCCGTCGCGGCGTAGGTGAAGATGGCCGGGATACCCAGGTTCGTCCGGATGAAGTAGGACACGCTCCGGCCGGTGATCGAGCCGATGTTGATGACCATATAGAAGACGCCGAAGGCCAGCGTCGCCCGGGTGCCCGCCGTCTTCTGGACGGTGCCGGCGATGCAGGGCTTGACGATCGACCCGCCCAGGCCGATGAGGACGATGCCCAGGATGACGGGTACGGTGAAGTCGACCGTCTCGGCCGCGCCCCGGCCGATGAGCCCGGGCCAGAGGCGCTGGACGTTGCCCATGATGAAGTAGCCGATCGAGATGAGGACGAACGACACCGACAGGGACCTCTTGTAGCCGAATTTATCGGCCAGCGTCCCCGACAGGATGGGCATGAAGTAGATGATGCCCCAGAGGAGGGAGCCGTTGAGGAAGGTGGCGAACTCCGGGCTCATCCCCAGGGACTCCTTGAGGTAGATGACCATGAAGGAGGCCATGGAGTAATAGGCGGCCCGCTCGAAGAGCTCGATGGTGTTGGCCGTCCAGAAGGTGGCTGGGAATTTCGGCTTGGCCGTCGCGGCGTCGGTCATGGGGGCTCCTCTCGTCGGGGGCGTTGGCGGTCGCGGCTAAAATAAACCAGGCCCCGGCCCGGAATCAAGGGATTTGTGGCCGCGGCGCTCAGCGGACGAGGGCGGCCGCCCGTTCTTCGAGCCGGCCGAGGAGGCTCTCGCAAGACTCCCTATCCGGGGCCTCCAGGACGACGAGGAGGACGCGGCCCGTCCGCGCGGCGGCGCCCCAGTCGCCCGTCTCGAGCCGGGCCAGGAAGCGGGCGGCGCCGGGATCGAATCCCTCGGGGAAGAAGTCGAGGCCGAAGCGGGCGTAGACCTTCGCGGCGTCCGCCTCGGCGGGATAGAGAGCGGCGAGGACGAGGGATTCGCCATCCCACGCCTCGTAGGCGGCGAAGACGGCCTCGGCCTGGCCGTCGAGCCCCAGGACGGACTCGTCGGCCAGGTAATAGAGGGCGTCGAGGTCGGCCTGGTCGCGGATCGCGGCGACGCTCCCGGCCACGAGCCCTTCGCGCGGCAGAACGTCCCGAAGGGATGCGGTCTGGGGCGTGCGGCCCGGCGCGGCGGACGCCGCCGCGGCCAGAACGACGGCCAATGCGAGACAACTGGATTTTTGTAACATATTTTATATCAAATACTTGCCAACCAGGTTGACGACCGTATAGGCGATCGCGGCGGTCAGGGCGGCGCCGGGGATGGTGAAGATCCAGGCCCAGACGATCTTGAGCGTGACCCCCCAGCGGACGGCCGAGAAGCGCTTGGCCGCGCCGACACCCGAGATGGCCCCGGTGATGACGTGGGTCGTGCTGACCGGGATCCCGGCGTGGGTCGCGAAGAAGATGCTGATGGCGCTGGCCGTCTCGGCGCAGAAGCCGTCGATCGGCCGGAGCTTGGTGATCTTTTGGCCCATGGTCTTGACGATGCGCCAGCCGCCGGACAACGTGCCCATGGCGATCGCGCCGTGACAGGAGAGGACGATCCAGAGGGGGATCTGGAGCGCCTTGTCCGGATTGGCGCTCGACACAGAGATCAGGGCGGCGATGATGCCCATCGTCTTCTGGGCGTCGTTGCCGCCGTGCCCCAGGCTGTACAACGCGGCCGAGAGGAGCTGGAGCCGGCGAGCCCACTTGTTGATCCGGGTCGGCTGGCCCTTGTGGACGATCCAGGTCGTGACCGTGATGAACAGGACGCCGAGGGCCATGCCGAGCAGGGGGGCGACGAAGATGAACAGAAGCGTCTTGAACCAGCCGTGGGCGATGATGGCGCCCGGCCCGGCCTTGACGATGGCCGCCCCGGCGTAGCCGCCGATGAGGGCGTGGGAAGAGCTCGTCGGCAGGCCCATCAGCCAGGTGAAGATGTTCCAGCCGATGGCGCCGAGCAGGGCGGCGAAGATGACCGTGGGCGTCACGACGGAGATGTCGATCATCCCGGCCCCGATGGTGTGGGCGACGCCGGTGCGGAAGATGAGGAAGGCGACGAAATTGAAGAAGGCGGCCCAGAGGACGGCCCAGCGCGGCGACAGGACCCGGGTCGAGACGACGGTGGCGATGGAGTTGGCCGCGTCGTGCATGCCGTTGGTGAAGTCGAACGCCAACGCGACGAGGATGATGAAGACGACGAAGAGGACACCGGCGTCGGGCATGAGGCTTAACCTGGGTTATTCACGAGCTGAGACGGCTGCAAATGCGAGGCGTCAAAGGGCGAAGCTGTACTCGGAGTACCGCGAGCCGTTTGCAACGAAGCAGATGCGGCCGGATCGGCTTGCCCGAAGGGTGAAAACGCCGGCCTGGGTTTATTGAGTTCGATGGAGAAACAAGGCGTTTTCATGAATGGCCCAGGTCAGTTGGACTTGAGGATGATCTCCTCAATGACGTTGGCCACGTCCTCGCAGCGGTCCGCGGCCACCTCGAGCCGGGTGTAGATCTCCTTGAGCTTGATGAGGTCCTTGAGCTCGGCGGCCGTCTCGGCCTTCTCGAAGAGCTCGGCGATGGCCTCGCGGCAGACGACGTCGGCTTCGTATTCGAGGATGTTGATCTGCTTGCAGAAGGCGTGGACGTGGGCGAGCGACTCGAGGTGGTCGATGGCCTCGAAGATCTGATCGACGGCTTTGACGATGATGTCGACGAGTTTCTTCAGCTCCGGCGTCGGCCGGGCCAGCTTGAAGGTCCACATGCGGCTGGCCACGCCTTCGATGCAGTCGAGGACGTCGTCGAGGCCGCTGGCCAGGCCGTGGATGTCCTCCCGCTCGAGCGGGGTGATGAAGGTGTCGCGGAGCCGGGTGAAGAGCTCGTGGGTGATGTTGTCGCCCTGGTGCTCGATTCTCTTGATATGCTCGTACTTCCGCTCGACGTCCTCGAAGTGGTCGACGAGCTCCTGGAGGGCCAGGGCGCCCTCCCTGAGGTTGGCCGCGTCATCGCGGAACAGGTCGAAGAACTTCTGGTCTTTGGGGAACAGTCGCAGTTTCATGGTGATGGTCCGTGGTTCGAGACGTTCATGCTAACGGAGGCCCGGTCCGATGTCAAATGGCCCCGCGGGACCTCGGCGGGGCCTAGCGGACGAGCTCTCCGGCCAGCTTCTTGATCTCGGCCTGGGCGGGATCGAGTCTCAGGGAGGAATTGAAGGCGGCCAGGGCGTCCGCCTTCCTGCCCAGCTTCAGGTAACAGGCCCCCAGGGAATTCAACACGCCCGTATCGCTGTCGTAGAGCGCGTTGGCCCGGAGCAGCTCGGCCAGGGCCTCACCGGACCTCTCCAGGCCGAGCAGGGCCTGGCCGCGGATGACGCGGTAGACGAACTGGCGCTTTTCGTCCTTGCGCAGGGTCTCGGAGATCTCGAGGGCCCGGCCGAATACGCCGGTCCTGAGGAGGAAATTCGCGTAGCGGACGACGCCCTCGGCGTATTCCGGCCGGAGCCGGAAGGCCTCCTCGTAGGAGGCCCCGGCCGCGGCCGTCCGGCCCGTCCTCTCGAGTTGTTCGCCGATCATATAGCGGAAGAGGAACTGGTTGGCCGCCGGGACGCCCTTGGAGTTGGCGATCGGGTGTCCGAGCGCGGCGGCCGGCGAGATCGTCAGCGTGTCCTTCCTCTCGTCGAGGATCAGGCCGCCCGGGCCCGTGAGGACCACGGCGATCTCGTAGTAGTCGGGCGCCAGCTCGCCCGCGGGGATCGTGAAGGGGAAGCTCATGATCCGCCCCGTGACCGGGGCATCCAGCCCGACCGTGTAGGTCCGGCGGACCGGATCGACCTCCCGGAGGCCGCGCACGACGATCCGGGCCTCGCCTCCCGCGATCAGCTCCGGGGAGGGGTTCCGCACGTCGAAGAGGACGGCGATCCCGTCTCCCGCGGCGAACGTTTTCTTGGGGTCGACGACGAGCTTCCTATCCAGGACCTTGAACGGGATGTGGACATCGCCGGGATAGGTCTCGTACGCGTAGCCGAGGAAGGGGCCTTCGATCGAAGGCGCGGTTCCGGCCGTCGAGACCTCCACGGTCCGCTCGAGGAGGCTGAACTGCTTGCCGACCGTATTGGTCAGGAGGACGGTCAGAGCGTAGCTCCCCTCGGCGATGGGAAAGGATTCCTCGATGGCCAGGCCGTTGGCCTTGACCCGGTCCCAGGAATCCTCGGGAAAATAGAGCGGGAAGTCCCGGCTGTACTGGAAGACGATGTCGTTCGCCCGGCGGAGGCTGACGTTGATCTGGAAGTTGCAGTAGAACTGGCTCTTCGGCTCGTAGAATTCGACGTTGACCTCGGACGGGACCATGGTGAAGTGGAGGAAACGCAGGCCCGTGACCGGGTCTTCGATGAGGGCCGTTGTCGCGGCGCTTTCGACGTAGTTGGTCAGGTATTCGGTGGAGACGAGGCCCTTGTAGTCGAGGAAGTGCGTGGCGTAGGACGGGTTGACGTCCTTTTGGGGCGATCCCAGGATGTCGGCGAGCAGCATGGCGTTGCGCGGGGACGGGGACATGTCGGGATTGTACTCGCCCGGGATGCGCGTGATCGCGATCTCAGCCAGGGTGGGGGCGAGCTCCCGGATCCTCTCGGCGAGCGCTCTGTAGTCGAAAGGGTCCGCGACGCTCCTCGGGTCGACGAGCAGCCGCGTCGGGCCGTCGGCGACCGGGTCGTAGAGCCTGAACTCGCCGGCGCCGCCGCGTTGGTAGAAGAGAAGGAAGAAATGGGGCGGCAGGTCCCGCCGGGTGTCCCCGTAGTAGCTCCAGGCGTAGCAGGGGACGAGCCCCAGCGTGCCCTCGAAGCGCTCGATGCCCGCGGGCGGGCCGAGGATCATGTGGATGCGGCCCATATCGGTCTTCCATCCCTCGCGCGTGGTGCCACGCCCATAGAGCTCGTTGCAGGACTTGAACCTTTTGACGATCTCGTCGCGGAATTCGTTCGCCGGCGTGCCCGGGGTCGGATCGCGGTGCTTCCAGAAGGTCTCGATGAACGCGTCGCGGTCCCGTTCGCCGGTCAGCTTCAGGAAGACGTCCCTCTCGACAGGCAGGATGTGGTAGGCGACGAGGTCCAGCCAGTCCCGATATCGGGGGGCCAGACCCTCGACGGCGGATCCCGCCGCGGCGGCGGACAGGCCGGCGGCCAGGAGGATGACCGCCACGGCTCCGAGCCTTCGGATCCCGACAGCCTTGACGTCTTGGGTCATGTGCGCTCCGTCCGCGTCATTCGGAGCCGTCATTCTACCACCGGCCAAGAAGCATGGACAGCGTTGTCATGCCGGTCAGAGTTTCAGGACGAGCCCGGCCCGGGTGAGGACCGCCCCCGTTCCCTCAGGGTTCGCGGGGCCGGGCCGGGGCCCCGTCCAGGCCGGCGAGAACGCCCCGCACGTAGCCGACGGACTCGGCCAATCCGGCGAGCGGGTCCCGGCCGTCCTTCTCGTATTCGAAAGCGGCCGTCCCCCCGAAGCCCATGGCCGCGAGCGTCCGGAGGAAGCGGGGGACATCGACGACGCCGCGGCCGACCTCGACGGCGACGCCCGCCTCCGTCGGAGCGGTGACGTCCTTCACATGGACGTCGAGGAGGCGCAGGCCGCACGCCGCGGCCGCTTCCGAGGGGTCGACGCCTGAGCGCTGGCAATGCCCGACGTCGAGGCAGACGCCGATCCGGGGATCGAGGCGTCCGACGAGGTCCAGGACCGAGCGGGGCGTCGGATAGCGGCGGTCGCCGGGTCCATGGTTGTGGATGGCCAGCCGGATGCCCGTCTCGCGGACCTTCGCCTCGACCCGGCCGAGGAGACCGGGCTCGGGGACGCCGATGATGACGCCCATGCCGCCGGACCGGGCGTACGCGAAAGCGCGGTCGACCTCGGTCTCGTTCGTCATGTAGACGACGCCGCAGCCGTAGAGCGCGAACCCGGCCGCCCGGACCTTGGCCGCCGCCGCCTGGACGGCCTCGGCCTGGCTTTCGAGCGGCAGGTGGACGTCCTTGAGCGCGATGCGCATGAGCCCGACGCGCTTGGCCTGGGCCAGGGTCGCGTCGAGGTCGAACTCGCGGAAGGTGTAGGAGGCCAGCCCGAGCGTGACGGGCGGCGCCGGGACGGCCTTAGCGGGACCGGCGCCGCGTCCGCTTCGACGCAGGCCGAGCCCCGCGGCGGCGCCCGCCGAAGCGCCGAGGAAGGCCCGACGCGTGATCCCTGTCATCGCGGCTTACTATAACGGGTTTTTCCGGTCCCGGTCAATCTTCCGTTCCTTGACAGGACCTTCGACCCTGAATTAGCATCGGGACGGCCCGGACGCGGCCGGCCGCGGCGGGGAGGAACGAGGAGGACCGATGACCAACAGGCAGACACCGACGGGATCTTGCTCCGGCTGTCCCTTGAGCCGCCGCCGTTTCCTGGCCACGGCTTCGGCCGGAGCCCTGGGGACCTTGGCCTCGACGGGATTTTTCCAGGCCTGCGGCCGCGCCGCCGGGACCCGGATCCGCGTCATATACGCCTTGCACGACGTCGTCCAGCCGGGTCCCGACTGGCCCAATGTCGGCTTCGATTTCCGCCCGGTGATGGACGGGATCACCGGGACGCTCGCCCGGAGCTTCCCGCGCTGGGACCTCCAGACCTCCATGGCCAAGGGCCCCGAGGAAGCGGAGAAGATCCTGGCCGGCGACGCCGCCGCGCCGATGGACGGCTATATCGTCTGCCAGCTCAATTGTTGGAACCGCGTCGTACAGACGATCGCCGCGTCCGGCCAGCCCACGCTCTACGTCGATTTCCAATACGGCGGCAGCGGCGGCTTCCTCGTCTACACCGCCGATTTCCTCCGCAAGAAGACGCCCAATCTCGGCTTTGTCGCTTCGTCGCGGAGCGAGGACCTCGTCGCCGCCTGCCTGGCCTTCGACCGGGTCAAGCGCGGCGGCACGGCGGGCGAATTCGGCGCCCTGGTCGCGAGCGCCCGTCGCGCGGCGACGCCCGCGCCGGGAGACCTGTCCGTCGCGGCCGACGACCTGGCCTGCCTCTCCGCCGGGGACTGCCTGCGCAAGATGAAGGAATCGAGGATCCTGGCGGTCGGCGGCAGCTGGCCCGGCATCGCCCCGGCCATCAAGGAAGAGATGGGTATCGAGGTCCTGGACGTGCCCTTCGCGGTGGTCAACGACGCCTGGGCCGCGGCCGACCCGGACGAGGCGGCCGCCATCGCCGACCGCTGGCAGAAGACGGCGGTCCGGATCGAGGGGGTGGACCGGGCCACGCTGGTGACCTCGGCGGCCATGTACCTGGGCCAGAAAGCGGTCCTGAAGAAGTACGGGGCCAACGCCATCACCATCAACTGCCTCGGCGGCTTCTACGGCGGTCACATCCACGCCTACCCCTGCCTGGGATTTCACGAGCTCGCCAACGAGGGCCTCGTCGGCGCCTGCGAGTGCGATGTCCGGTCGACGGCGACCATGGTCGCGATGACCGCCCTGACCCAGGGCCGGCCCGGCACCATCTCCGACCCGGTCATCGATACGGCCGGGCGCCAGATCATTTACGCCCACTGCGTGGCCTCGAACAAGGTCTTCGGCCCGGCCGGTCCGGCCAACCCCTACGAGATCCTGACCCACTCGGAGGACCGCCAGGGCGAGGCCTTACGGTCGATCCTGCCGCTC
>JBFYNT010000322.1:0-3926 GCA_041304225.1 Candidatus Aminicenantota bacterium | reverse complement strand
AGCCGCCGCCACCCCGGCCTTCCGGGCCTGGCCGCGGATGTTGTTGCCGTAGTCGAAGGCCTGGGCCCCCGTCTTCTTGAGCTCGAGCATGGCCTCGACGTGGGCGGCCATGGCCGCGTAGGACCGGGCGATGTAGCCGGCCGGGTCCTTCGTCCGCATCGCCAGGGCCTCCTCGTACGGCAGGCCGTTCGGCACGTAGCCGTTGAGCTCGTCGTGGGCCGAGGTCTGGTCGGTCAGCACGTCGGGGGTGATGCCCCGCCGGACGAACTCCGGCAGGACGTCGGCGGCGTTCCCGAGCAGGGCGATCGACAGCGGCTCGCCCTTCTTCATGGCCGCTTCGGCCAGGCCCAGCGCCTTGTCGAGATCGTCGGTCATGACGTCGACGTATTTGGTTTCGAGCCGTCGCTCGATCCGGTGCGGGTCGCACTCGACGACGATGGCCACGCCGTCGTTCATGGTCACCGCCAGGGGCTGGGCCCCGCCCATGCCGCCCAGGCCGGCCGTCAGCGTCAGCGTGCCCTTGAGCGAGCCGCCGAAGTGCTTGCGGGCCACGGCCGACAGGGTCTCGTAGGTCCCCTGGAGGATGCCCTGGGTGCCGATGTAGATCCAGCTGCCGGCCGTCATCTGGCCGTACATGGTCAGGCCGAGCGCCTCGAGCCGCCGGAACTCGTCCCAGTTGGCCCAGCGGGGCACGATCATGGCGTTGGAGATGAGGACGCGGGGCGCCTCGGCGTGGGTCTTGAACACGGCCACGGGCTTGCCGGACTGGACGACCAGCGTCTCGTCGTTCTCGAGCTTCTTCAGGCTGGCCACGATGGCCCGGTAGGCCTCCCAGCTCCGGGCGGCCTTGCCGGTGCCGCCGTAGACGATGAGCTCGCGGGGCTTCTCGGCCACCTGGGGATCGAGGTTGTTCATGAGCATCCTCAAAGCTCCCTCCTGGGACCAGCCCTTGGTCGTCAGGCGGGAGCCCCTGGGGGCCCGGATGTTCAAAACGGGTTCGGTCGCGGATTTCGCCATTTATTGTCTCCTCGAAGACCTCACGGGCCGAAAATATACCATAGCCTCCGGACCTAATCAAAAGCCCAAATAAAGATTGACGGGCAGAAGGATCCTGGTGTACATTTTCAGACGGGTTTCATCGGAAAAAGCGCGGCGAGGGCTATGATCCAAAAACGGATCGTCGTTATCCATCCCGTTTATACGGAGGCCGACCGCCTCGCCCGCCTGGCCCAGAAGCACGGCCCGGTCCGGACCGCGGCCGATCCCGAGGCCGCCCTGGCCCTGTTCGCCGAGGGCGACGTCGCGGCGGCGGTCGTCGACGCGGGCTTCGCCGCCTCCCCTTCTCTCAAGAGCGCGGTCCGCCCGCCGACGGGCGTCCTGCTCGTCGGTCCCGACGAGGAAGGGCTGCTGCGCGCGGCCGACGAGTGGCCGCCGGCCGTCGACGTCCAGGTCTGCCGGGCCTCCTCCGGCGAGCCGCGCGACCTCTGCTTCCTCCGGGCCCTGGGCCGCGTCGTCGAGCACGCCCGCCTCCGGTCGGAGGCCGCCGGGCTCCGCCGCTCCCTCGCCCTCCAGGAGACCAAGGTCAAGGACGTCCTGGGCGAGATCGCCGAGATCAAGGGCCTGCTCAACACCGGGTTCATCCGCGAGGTCGAGAAGCGGCTGGACATCGAGGCCCGCTACGTCGGCTCCCAAAAGGAGCGCCAGCGGCTCGAGGCCATCCTGCGCAAGATCTACGGCGCCGACGACGTCAGCAGCCTCCTCGACATCGTCCCGGACATCCGCGATCTCGTCCAGGCCGGGAGCGTCACGGTCTACATCATGGAGGAGAACGACGTCCTCGGCCGCTACCTCAAGCCCCTCGTCTGGGACAACGCCTTCCTGGCCCACTCCGATTTCTCCAAGTACATCGCCCCGCTCGAGGCCCCGGACTTCGCCGCCTCGGTGGCCCGTTTCGGGCACGACGTCAGCGCGGCCAACCTGACCTACGACCGGCGCCTCAGCAAGCGCTACACGTCCTTCCTCAAGACGCCGCCGCGGAGCCTGCTCGGCGTGCCCATCATGCACGGCGCCAAGGTCATCGGCGTCCTCGAGGTGATCAACAAGACGGTCGCCGGCAAGCCCCAGCCCGAGGGCTTCACGCCCGGCGACCAGCAGACCCTGCGCGGCCTGTCCGACCACATGGCCATCGCCATGGCCAAGCTCAACCTCATCCAGTACGATCCCCTGACCGGGCTTCTCCGGCCCGAGCCGTTCTTCGACAAGGTCCTGCAGAAGGTCAACGCCCTCAGCAAGCGCCGCCGCGAGGAGGGCTCGATGGCCCTGGTCATGGGCGACGTCGACTGGTTCAAGGCCTACAACGACCGCAACGGCCACGAGGCCGGCAACCGGCTGCTGCGCGAGCTGGCCCACGTCCTGAAGCTCTCGATCCGCGAGGAAGACCTCATCTGCCGCTACGGCGGCGAGGAGTTCCTGTTCTTCCTGATGGGGGTCAAGAGCGTCGAGGAGGCCTCGCTCCTCACGGAGCGCATCCGCAAGAACGTCGAGGACCATTACTTCGAGCTCCAGGAGTTCCAGCCGCGCGGCAACCTGACCATGTCCTTCGGCGTCACGGTCTATCCCCACGGCGAGGGCGACGCTCCCGGGCCCCTGGCCCGCGCCGACCTCAAGCGGCTGGCCGGCGAGGCGGACCTGGCCCTGGCCGAGGCCAAGGGCAAGAACCGGCCCGAGCTCCGGGCCCGCGGCGCGGCCGACGTCCCGGTCGACAAGAACCGCGTCTGCGGCTTCGACTGGCAGGACCTCGGCGAGACCCGCAAAGGCGAGGCGCCCGCCACGGCGCCCGGCCGGTTCTACCGCGAGAAGAGGAAGTACGAGCGCTTCAACGTCTCGACGCCGTTCCTCTACCGCGAGGACGGGAGCTTCCGGGTGGCCAAGACCGTCAATATCAGCCTCGAAGGTGCCCGGGTCGTCTCCGACGGCCCCCTGCCCGCGACCCGGGAGGTCGAGACCATCCTGGTCGTCGAGGACCGGGCCACCGCCATCCGCGGCGAGGTCGTCTATTCGGAGAAGGGCGGAGGCGAGCCGGGGTTCTATTATTCGGGAGTGAAGTTCCGGGACCTGTCCGTCAAGGACATCAAGGGTCTCGAGAGCTATCTCTTCCATTTCCGGAAGGCCGACAGCCTTCCGTGACGGCGGGCGCGCCGGCCGGGGCGGCCGGCCCCTACTCCGCCTCGATCTCCCCGATGAGAGCCAGCAGGTAGGGCAGGCGCGGCTCGATCCGGGCCCGGAAGGCGGCGCGGATCTCGGCCACGGCCGCGGCGAACGAGGCGAACTCCTCGAGGTTGCTCCAGTTCTCCATGCTCAGCCGCTCGAGCAGGTGGCGCAGGACCTGGGGATCGAGGACGCCGGCGGTGTAGGCGGGCAGCGTCCAGGAGCTCTTCTCGCACATCTTGATGACCCGCAGGAAGAGCGCCCGCAGACCTTCCTGCCAGTTGATGAGCTCCTGCTTGATGAAGAACTGGTCCTTGGGCGATTCCGTCTGCCCGAGCCTCACGGAGAGCCGCTGGCCCTCGTCGAGGGTCCGGTCGACCGCGGCCAGGAGCTTCTCCGGGTCGGCGACGGCGATCCCGTCCTTCTGGAAATAATGGATCTCGCCGCTCCCGTTGGCGGGCTCGGTGCGGCGGTAGCTCTCGACGCGGGCGACGGCCTCTTCCTCGGTCATCGGACCGGCCGCTTCCGGCAAGGGGCGGGGCGCGGGGGCGGGGGTGTGTTCGGGGGCGGCGGCGGGCTCGGCGGCCGCGGGACCGGAGATGAGCTCCTGGATGGCCGGGATCTCCACTCCGGTCTTGTTCGCGGCGGCGTCCATAACGGCCAGATCGTCGCGTCCGGCCGGCTCGCCGCCCAGACGGCCGAGGCTGGCGGCGGCCGAC
>JBFYNT010000321.1:0-6719 GCA_041304225.1 Candidatus Aminicenantota bacterium | reverse complement strand
TCTATTTCATCCGCAATACCACGAAGGAGCCGCAGGACCTGACCTGCCGGTTCCGGGTCGCCGCTGAGGCCCGGGGGCTGGCTCCCGAATTCTGGTGGCCTGATTCCGGGCGACGGAGCGCCGGCCGGGGCTGGACGGCGGTCGCGAGGGGCCGAACGGAGCTTCGCGTGGAGCTCGGCCCCCAGGGATCGGTCTTCGTCGTGTTCCGGAAGGCCGGGTCGTCCGAGCGCCCGCCGCTCGATCCGCTGTCCCGCGACACGTTCCGGCCGGCTGGCGATGCCGCGGCCCTGACCATCGACGGGCCCTGGCAGGTCGAGTTCCCCGAAGGCTGGGGAGCGCCTCGAACGACGGCGTTCGAGCGACTTCAGAGCTGGACCGATTCGGCCGAGGCCGGGATCCGGTCCTTCTCGGGGATCGCGACGTATCGGACGACGTTCGAAATGCCGGCCGCGCTGGCCTCGAAGCCCCGGTTGTTCCTCCAGCTGGGCGACCTGGCCGAGATCGCCGAGGTGACGCTCAACGGCAAGCGCCTGGGGGTCGTTTGGCTACCGCCCTTCCGGATCGAGATCTCCGGCGCCGTTCGGGCCGGGCGGAATCGGCTGGAGATCCGGGTCGCCAATCTCTGGGCCAACCGGCTGAACGCAGACTCGTTGAGGCCCGAATCGGACCGTTTCACCCGAAGCAATCTCGACCGGATCCAGACGGACCCGACATCGGACAGCTCCTATGGCCGGGTCCCCCGCGGAAAGACGCGTCCCGTGTATACGAAGATCCCGCCGTTGATGAGATCGGGCCTCGTCGGGCCGGTCCAGATCATCGCGCCCCGGGACGCTTCGATCCTGCCCTGAGATCCCATGGCGAAACGGGCTGTCCCCATGGATCCGAACCTGACAGGCCCCCGGACGCCGATCACGCCAGGGCTCACGCGGCGGGCGTTCCTGGGGACCTCCGCCGCCGGTCTGGGGGCACTGGCCTTCGGCCGGGGGTGCCGGACCGGTCAGGGACCGACGGCCCGCCCGAATTTTCTTTTCATCCTGACCGACGATCAGCGTTTCGACGCGCTCGGCTGCGCCGGCAACCGGATCATCCGGACGCCGAACGTCGACCGGCTGGCCGGCGAGGGCATCCGCTTCGATCGCGCCTTCGTGACCACCCCGATCTGCGCCGCCAGCCGGGCCAGCATCCTGACCGGAACGTACGAGCGGACCCACACGTACACCTTCACCAAGCCTCCTCTGGCCCCGGCCTTCACGGACATCAGCTTCCCGGTCCGCCTCCGCCGGGCCGGGTACCGGACGGGATTCGTCGGCAAGCTCGGCGTGGCCGTGGACAAGGGCGTTCCCGCCGAGATGTTCGACTTCACCTCTTTCGACGGCCTCCCCCACGTCCAGACGGTCGACGGGGTCGAGCGCCACATGACCGAAGTCGAAGGCGACAAGGTCGTCGATTTCCTCCGCGGCGGCGAACCCTGGCGGCCCTTCTGCCTGTTCTGGTGTCCCTGGGCGCCCCACGCCGACGACGGCGATCCCAGGCAGTATTTCTGGCCTGCGGCCGTAGACGCCCTCTACCGGGACGTCGCGATCCCCGTCCCCGAAATGGCGGCGCCGAAGTACTACGACGCCCAGCCCGCCTTCCTGAAGAACACGATGAACCGGACGCGCTGGGGCTGGCGGTTCGACACCCCGCAAAAGTACCAGGACATGGTCAAGGGCTACTACCGGATGATCAGCGGGATCGACCTGGTCCTGGGACGGATCCAAAGCGAGCTCGTCCGCCTCGGCCTCGACGGGGACACGGTCATCGTCTACACCTCGGACAACGGCTATTTCCTGGGCGAGCGGGGCTACGCCGACAAATGGCTGATGTACGAGCCGTCGATCCGGGTCCCGCTCGTCGTGTTCGATCCACGGGCGCCCCGCGAAAGCCGCGGACTGGTCAAGCGGGACCTGGTCCTGAACATCGACCTCGGACCGACCCTCATGGACCTGGCCGGGGTCCCTGTCCCCTCTCAGGCCCAGGGCCGCAGCCTGAAACCCCTTCTCGGAAGGAGAACGCCGGCCTGGCGCCAAGAAATCCTCTGCGAGGAGCTCTGGGACCACCCGGAGATCCCGCGGAGCGAATGCCTCCGGACCGAGCGCTGGAAATACGTCCAATACCCCGGGCATCCGGAGTACGTGGAGCTGTTCGATCTGGCGGCCGATCCGGACGAGAAAAGGAACCTGGCCGGCGATCCCGGCCAGGCCCGCGTGCTGGCCGAGTTGAGGGAGCGCTGCGGCCGGAGGATCGAAGCCCTGCTCGACGATCAAGCCAAATTCAGAGATCCCGATACCCGCGAGATCGTCCCGGCCAAGGCGGCGTAATCCTCTTCGGAAAGGAGATCGAGAGCCATGACACAAGCCCGAAAAGGCATTGCTCGCGGCGCGTGGATCATCAGCCTGCTGTCCTCATGCGGAACGGCGGTCCTGGCCCTGGTCCTGGCCTCCTGCGCCTCCCCTCCGCCGTCGGATTTTTTCGCCTATTACACGCGGCTGGGCTATGACGATCACAACAATACGGGCCAATATGCCGATCTCATCGCCAAGATCGGAACGAAGGGCCGGTTCGTGTTCTGCCGGGAATTCGGCTATCGGCCCTATTGGCAGCCGACGGAAACGAAATATTTCGTCGACCGCCTGCTTCCGGTGACAGGCGACGGACCCCCGGAACGGCCCGACAACATCAACAAGTGTTCCTATGTCCGACTGATCGAGAGCTCGCCCGACAGGATCGTCGTCCACTGGAGGTACGCCCCGGACCTGAACGGCCCTCACTTCACCGATTTCCAGCGGACCTACAGCGGCGATATCGGCAGCTACTTCGCCGATTACGCCGAGGAGTACTTCACGATCACTCCCGACGGGCGGATCACCCGGGAAGCGAAGAAAGGCTGCGTCCGGCTGGACGAGTGGAACGATCCCTTGAATAAGACCACGCAGATCCTGGCGCTGACCTCGTCCGGGATCAAGGTCCAGAGCACCACGCCGGCACGGCTGCAGCTCAGGCCCGGCGACGCCGTCCCGGGAGCGCCCGTCGTCGAGGGCGGCGTCGAGTCCCCCGCGCTGTGGCTGCGGTTCGACGAGGGCCTCTCGGCCCAAGACGAGGCCACGAGGGAGAGCGTCAAGGGATCGATGTGCGGCATCGGCGGGGCGGACAGCTACTGGAGAAAAGGCGTTTCCGGGACGTGCCTGTCGTTCGACGGCTACACCAATCGAGTGACGGTCCCTTCCCGGGAACTCCCGAACATTCCCGGCGATTTCACGATCGAGGCCTGGATCGCCCCGCAGGAATACTCTTGGGACCGCTCGGGTATCGTCGACCACGGCCGGGGCCAGCGCGCCGGATATCGCCTGGCCATGGATCATTTGGGCCGGATCTCCCTGGAGGCCTGCCTCGACGGCCGGTGGAGCGGCCTCAGGACGGACAAGGCCGTGGACCTTCTGAAATGGACCTTCGTGACCGCGACATATCGAAAAGCGAAGGGCTTCGCGATCTACTTGGACGGAGTCCTGGCGGCTTCCGCATCCGCGACAGGGGCCGTCCAGGATGCGACGGACCTGGACCTGTTCGTCGGCATGGCCCAGGAGAAAAGCACCCACTGGGCGTGCGAGCGGGAGATCACCAAGGAGTACCGCTCGAACATGGTCTTCAGCGGGCTCATCGACGAAGTGCGCGTCTTCGACCGGGCCCTGGACGCGTCGGAGATACGTTCGGACTACCAAGCCTTCCAACCCGACGTCCTTTCCCCTCTGAGCTATTGGGTCCTGCCCGCCGGGCCGACGGACGCCAAGAGCTTCGGGGCGGCCTATACGAGACTTCGCTTCGGTCCGGAATGGGAAGGCCTGTGGCGGGTGGGGGACCATGCCGACATCGTCGTCACCTTTGACGACCGGCCCAATCGGTTTGTCTTCTGGCGCGGGACGAACTACCTCCCCAGCCTGGTCACGGAGCCGGGCCCCGCGGGCCGCTGGGTCAACGACCAGGGCCCGGAGAATTATACCGATCAGTGCTACGAACACATGTCCGACAAGATGTGCCGCTACTCCCATGTCCGGCTCATCGAGAACACCGATGCCAGGGTCGTCGTTCACTGGCGCAACGCGAGCGTCAGCATCGGATACGAGTGGCTCTGGCCGGACCGGAACGGCTGGGGGCTCTGGACGGACGAGTATTGGACCATCTATCCCGACGCCGTGTCCGTCCGCTATCAAGTGAGCGGACGCTTGGCCGAATACCCCGATACCCAGACCCAGCAGAACGAACTGATCAATCCGCCGGGGACCCGGCCCGAGGACAACGTTTTCCCCGGATCGATCATCATCGCCAACCTGGACGGCCAGACCGAGCTGTGGGACTATTCCTCGAACAAGACGGTCCGGAAGGGCGCGGCGATCTCCGGAGAGAAGAACCTCGTCTATCTGGATCTCCGGTCCAAGTACAAGCATTTCAATATCGGCCAGACCGGTTCGTTCTGGGTCCCCTACAGCCAATGGGAATCGATGCGGCTCGCGCCCGGATTCTCGAACTACAACGCCTGGAGCCATTATCCCGTCGGCCTGCTGCCGAGCGACGGCACCGTGACGACCGGGAGGGACCGCACGAGCAGCTCCTGCCTGGGCACGCTCAACGGGCTGCACCATCTTCTGAAGGACGGCCGCATGGAGGCCTTCAACATCTATGGGCTGACGGACCTTCCAGCCGCCGACCTCACGGCGCTGAACCGTTCCTGGAATTCCCCCCCGGCGATCGTGGACCTTCGCGGCGGCCGAAGCACGGGCTGCGACCAGAGGCAAAAGGCCTATGTGCTGACCCGGGAGTCGGAGCGGCTGTCTTTCGGGCTGAGCGGCTCCGAAGAGAGCCCTATCTTGAATCCCTGCTTCGTCATCCGAGGCTGGGGCGGACCGTCTGCCGCCCGCCTGAAGATCGGCGGCCAGGTCCAGGTGCCCGGCCCGGATTTCAGGCAGGGGATCATTCGAGACACCGATGGCACGCCAACGATGGTCATCTGGGTCAGGCATCGATCTGACCAACCGCTGAAATATGAGATCTATTGAGAGGGTCACGGATGACTGACAACGGACGCCATCTGCGGGTCCCCGGGGCCAAGGAATGGACGAGCTACCGGCGCCTGGTCACGGCTCTGCATCATCGGGAACCGGACCGTGTCCCGTTCGACCTCGGCGGCTCGATGGTCACCGGCATCAATGTCCGCGCCCTGACGGCGCTGCGCCAAGTGCTCGGCCTGCCAGGCGAAGCCCAAGTCCTGGATCGGGTCACGCAGATGGCCGAGACCGGGGACGACGTGCGCGATCGCCTCAGGGTGGATGTGCGAAGCGTCCGACCGAACGCCCCGGGCCGGGCCGGGCTGGCCCGGGACCTCGGCTGGGTCGGCGATCACGATCGCTTGATCGACGAGTTCGGAATAGGCTGGCAAATGCCCAGGCACGGGGGGCATTACTATGACCTCTACCTCAGCCCTTTGGCGGACTGCCGGACCGTGTCCGACATCGAGCGCTACCCGTGGCCCGACGCGCTCGATCCGGCCCGCTTCGAAGGTCTCAAGCCGCGCGTCGATCATGTGGTCGAAAATGAACGCCGCGGCGTGGTCGTCGAGCGGATGCATGCGGGCATGTGGGAGCATGCCATGTGGATGCGGGGGTATGAGCAGTTCTTCATGGACATGGTCACGGACCCCGCGATCGTCCACGCCATCATGTCCAAGGAGCTCGAGATCACAATGGCCTATTGGGGCCGGGTGCTCGACCTGATCGACGAGCACACGTTGGTCCTCTCGACCGCCGACGATCTGGGCACGCAGACCGGCCCGCTGGTCTCCGTGGCGATGTACAAGGACCTGATCTGGCCGTACCACCGCCGGCTCTTCCAGTTCCTCAAGAGCCGGGCCCGGACCGAGGTCTTCATCTTCTTCCACTGCGACGGAGCGATCTGGGATTTCGTCCCGCTCCTGATCGAGGCCGGCGTCGATATCCTCAATCCCTGGCAGGTCAACTGCAAGGGGATGGACGACACCCGGCGCTTCAAACGGGAGTTCGGCGGCGATCTGACCATCTGGGGCGGCAGTTGCGACACTCAATCCGTGTTGCCGTTCGGCACGCCTCAGCAGGTTCGGGAGGAAGCGCGCCGGCGCATCGAAGATCTGGCCCCCGGCGGCGGGTACGTGTTCGCGCCGATCCACGTGATCCAGGCGGGCGTCCCGCCTGAGAATATCATCGCCTGGTGGGAAACCCTGATGGAGGTTGGCTGTTATGACGAGGCCTGATCCCCGTTCCCCGCGTCGTCGACGACCCGCGGGCGCCGTGCTCGCCGGGATCGTCCTGGCGTTCAGCTGGACCGCCTGCGGGAGGGTCGGGAGGCGCGTCCCCGAGGGCGGCGGCCGGATCGCCCCGGCGGACCTGAGATGCGAATACCGCCCGGATCCGCTCGGCATCGACTCCCCGCGGCCGCGATTGAGCTGGGCCCTTGCGTCAGAAGGACGAGCCGTCACTCAGGGCGCCTACCGGATCCTCGTCGCCGGCTCGCTCCGGCTGCTCGACACGGACCGGGGCGATCTCTGGGATTCGGGCCAGGTCCGCTCCGCCGAAAGCCTGGGCGTCGCCTACGCCGGGCCCGCCCTTCGCAGCGGGCAGCGCTGCTTCTGGAAGGTCCGGGTCTGGGACGGCCGG
>JBFYNT010000320.1:0-3374 GCA_041304225.1 Candidatus Aminicenantota bacterium | reverse complement strand
CCATCCTCTTCTACGGAGCGGCGGCCTCGGTCGCGGCCTTCGGTCTCAAGGCCCTCGGCATAGCCGAGAAGTGGGCGGTGATCGCCATGGGCCTGCTATTCGCCGGGCTGGCCATCGCTTCGGGGATCTCGCTCGCCTCCACGGGAGCCGCGACTCCCGCCCTGCCGCCCTCTCCGACCGCCTCGCGGCTGCTCGCTCTCTACGGTATGGGCATGTTCTGTTTCGCGGCCTTCTTCTCCGTGCCTCAAGCCGCCCGAGGCCTGGCCGACAGGCCCCGCCTGATATCGCGGGCGGTCGCCGCGGGGCTCGGCATCAATTTCGTCCTCATCATCGTCGTGACGAGCCTGTCCCTCATGCTCTGCGCCGAGCCCACCAGGATCGCCACGGTCGGCTGGTCCAGAGCCCTGGGCGCGAGCGCGGAAAAAGCGGGGACGGTCTTCGTGATCCTCGCGATGCTGACCAGTTACTGGTCCATCTCGTTCGCCCTAACCGACATCGTACGTGAGCGACTGGGCGCGAGGCGCTTCGTTTCCTGGCTCGTCGCCACGGCGCCCACCCTGCTGATCGCGCTTGCGGGCATGGGGGGCTTCCTCGGCTTCATGCGCACGGCGGGTGGGGGGATAGCCGTCCTCGTCGCCGTCCTCCTCGTGCCCACATACCGCAATTATCGACGCTCAAGGCAAGGCACCGCCCTGCTGGGCCCGCTGCTAGCTCAGTCCGGCTGGAATTGGCTGGTGGCGATAGCCTACCTCGCCATGGCCGCGGGCTCCCTCATCCCGATAGGCTGAGGCGAGCGGCCTTCGCCCTGCCGAACTTCCTGGCCGAAAAACTAAAGAAAGGGAAGTAAGCGCTTTAGACGCCCAAGGTGCCCGCCGCGTGGCGGGCCTTGAGAGCGGCCAGCATGTCCTTGGTCATCGCGGCCAGGTCGTAGTCCGGCTTCCAGTCCCACTCCGCGCGGGCTGCGCCGTCGTCGATCGAAGCGGGCCAGGAGTCGGCGATGGCCTGGCGGAAGTCGGGCTCGTAACGGACCTCGAAGGACGGGATGTGCTTGCGGATCTCGGCCGCGAGCTCGCCGGCCGTGAAGCTCATGGCCGTGACGTTGAAGTTCGAGTGATGCTTGAGGCGGGCGAAGTCCGCGTCCATGAGGTCGAGCGTGCACTTGAGGCAGTCCGGCATGTACATCATGGGCAGGCGGGTGTCTTCGCGGAGGAAGCAGGTGTAGCGGCCGTGCTTGACGGCGTCGTAGAAGATGGCCACGGCGTAGTCGGTCGTCCCGCCGCCGGGGAGCGTCAGGTGGCTGATGATCCCGGGGTAGCGGCAGCCGCGGACGTCGAGGCCGTACTTGAGGACGTAGTAGTCGCAGAGGAGCTCGCCGGCGACCTTGGTGACGCCGTAGATCGTCGTCGGGCCGAGGACGGTGTCCTGCGGGGTCATCTCCCGGGGGGTGGTCGGCCCGAACACGGCGATGGAGCTCGGGGAGAAGATGCGGTGAAGGCCGCGGGTCCGGCCGATCTCGAGGATATTGTGGAGCCCGCCCATGTTGACGGCCCAGGCCTTCTGCGGGTTCTTCTCGCCCGTCGCGGAGAGCAGGGCGGCCAGGTGGTAGACGGTGTCGGCGTCGAACTTCCCGACCAGGGCGTCGAGGGCGGCCCGGTCGGTGACGTCGACGAGATCGAAAGGCCCGGCTTCGGCCAGGGCGGCCGGGGGACGGACGACGTCGGTGACCAGGACATTGTCGCGGCCGTACTTCTTGCGCAGGGCCTGGGCCAGCTCGGAGCCGATCTGTCCGGCCGCGCCCGTCATCAGGACTCGCTTCGTCTCTTTCGCCATGGCCGTCCTCTCAGTCCGGGGATTGACGGAAAAACAGTCGATATTAATAGCACACCGGGGCTAGATTTAAAAGGGGACGGGGCCAGGTCTTCAAAGCCCCAGGGGAAAAATCCAGTTTGTGAAGACCAGGTACCTTCTTGGCGGGGGTTTGACCCCTATGGGAACTTCGGGTAAAGTATCAGGGCTCGCCATGAGTCGCGATACCGACCACCATCACCGCCCATCCGAGGAGGCCTCCCCATGTCCATTACCCTGAACGGCACCGGTCTGACCGTCGAGAAGGTCGTCCAGGTGGCCCGCCAGAACGCCCCGGTCGCCCTGGATCCCGAAGCCCGGAAGCGCATCGTGAAGTGCCGGGCCCTGCTCGAGGACAAGATCCAGAAGAAAGAGATCATGTACGGCGTCAACACCGGCATCGGCGAGCTGGCCAACGTCGTCCTGACCCAGGAGCAGGTCGAGCAGTACCAGCGTTATATCATCTACAGCCACGCCGCGGGATATGGGAAGCCGATGCCCGAGGATGTCGTCCGGGCGGCCATCCTCAGCCGGATCAGCTGCCACTGCCACGGCCACTCGGGCCTCCGCCCGGTCGTCACCGAGACGCTCGTCGAGCTCCTCAATAAAGGCGTAACGCCGGTCATGTGCGAAAAAGGCTCGGTCGGAGCCTGCGGCGACCTGTCGCCGATGGCCCAGATGGCCCTCGTGCCCATGGGCGAAGGAGAGGCTTTCTACAAGGGCGAGCGTTTGCCCGGGGCCGAAGCCCTCAAGCGGGCCGGCATCACGCCGCTCGTCATCCACGCCCGCGATGGCTTGGCCATGATCAACGGCTCTAATGTCATCGCCGGAATGTCGGCCTTGATCGTTCACGATGTCCACCGCTGGCTAAAAATGTCCGAGATCGCCGCGGCCATGACCCTCGAGGTCCTCAACGCCAATATGAAGGCCTACGACGAAAGGGTCCATAAAACCCGCGGCTACCCCGGCGCCCTGGAGTCCGCCGCGAACATCCGGCGCCTCACCGAGGGGAGCGAGCTGCTGGCCCAGCCGGGGAAGAAGGTCCAGGACGCCTACAGCCTCCGCAGCACGCCCCAAGTCGTCGGGGCCGTCCGCGACGCCCTCAAATGGGCCCGGTATATGGTCGAGATCGAGCTCAACGGCGCGGCCGACAATCCCATCTTCTTCCCCGACGAAGATCTCGTCCTGACCGGCGCCAACTTCCAGGGCGTGCCCATGGCCCTGCCGCTCGAGCTGTTGGGCACTTCGGTGACCACGATCGCCGTGCTGTCCGAGCGGCGGCACAACCGCCTGATGAACCCGCACCTCAACGCCGGCCTGCCGGCCTTCCTGACCAAGGGCGCCGGCATGTTCTCCGGCCTGATGCTGACCCAGTACACGGCCGGGGCCCTGGTCTGTGAGAACCGCGTCCTGTGCCACCCGGCGGCGACCGGCTCCATCCCGGCCGCGGCCGACCAGGAGGACTTCGTCAGCATGGGCATGACCACGGCCCTCAAGACGCGCCAGATCATCGACAACGCCCAGGCCGT
>JBFYNT010000319.1:0-11629 GCA_041304225.1 Candidatus Aminicenantota bacterium | reverse complement strand
CGACGCCCGCAATCTCATGGGCCAGACCGCCTTTAACGTCGCCGTAGAGAGGAAGATGGACGCCGTGGCCGGGCTTCTGGCCGGGAAGAGCGCCGACCGTTCGGACATCCGGTTCCCGGTCCTCGAGGGCGAGTATCTGGGGCAAAAGCCCCCGGGGGACAAGCCAGGGCTCTTCGCCCCGGGCATCGTCTCCTCGATCTGGGGCCTCCACAGCACGGCCGTCTTCTCTCCCGACGGGAGCGAGGTCTATTGGGCGCCGATGATGACTTTCCCCGGCGAGATCTATTCGCGCGGCGGCCTGCTGACGATGAAACGCGTCCAGGGCCGCTGGACGCCCCCGTCCTGGGCGCCCTTTTCGGGCCCGAACGGCAACGACGACGTGCCCTTCTTCTCGGCCGACGGGAAGAGGCTCTATTTCATCTCCCGCCGGCCGCTTCCCGGGGAAACGGAAAGAGGCCGCGAGAGGATCTGGTTCACGGACAGGACGCCTTCCGGCTGGGGCGAGCCCAAGCCCCTCGATCCCAACGTCAACTCCGTCGATAAGCACTGGCAGTTCTCGCTCGACCGGAAGGGAAACCTCTATTTCGCGGGACGTCCCCCGGACAGCCGCGGCCTGAGCGACATCTACGTGGCCCGTCCCTCCGGCGGCGCCTACGAAAAGCCCGTCAACATGGGCGATCCCATCAACACGCCCGAGATCGACGACACTCCGTTCGTCGCCCCGGACGGAAGCTACCTGCTGTTCTCGCGCCAATACGACCTCTGGGTGAGCTTCCGGGGCCCGGACGGCGCCTGGACCACGCCCGTGAACCTGGGCCCCGAGGTGAACAGCCCGTCGATCGAGCTCTGCCCTGTCGTCACCGCCGACGGCAAGTACCTCTTCTTCCTGAGCCAGCGCGGCGGCGAAAGCCACGTCTACTGGATCGGGGCCGAGGCGATCGAAAAGCTTCGGCCGGGGAGATCGTGATAATGAGGCCATGGACCCTCTCCTGATCGTCTCGGAAAAAACGCGCTCGGCTTACGATCTTGCCGCCGGGAAATACGACGATCTCTTCCGGTCGGAATTGGAGCGGAAGCCTTACGACCGGGCGATCCTCGACATGTTCGCCGGCCGGTTCGCCGGCGGCTCGATCATCTGCGACGCCGGTTGCGGCCCCTCGGCCCACATCGGGAGGTACCTCCACGACAAGGGCCTGAAGGTCATCGGCCTCGATCTCTCCGAACGCTGTGTTACAATCGCCGAAGAGGCAAACCCGGGGATGACGTTCCGGTGTGAGGACATCGCCGCCATGAGCTTTCCGGACGTCGTCCTGGACGGACTCGTCTCCTGCCATTCCATCATCCATACCCCGAAAGCCCATATTCCCCGCATCTTCCGGGAATTCCGGCGCGTCCTCAAGCCCGGCGGCCGGCTCCTGGTCATCGTCAAGGCGGGATCCGGAGAAGGGTACCAGGATGAGCTCCTGGATATCCCGACGGAGATCTACTTCTCGCTGTTCACGGAAGACGAGATCTCGGATTATTTTTCCCATTCGGGATTCACTCTCGATTTCCTCGAACGCCGGAGCCCCTACGAATTCGAATTCAAGGTCGACCGCATCTACGCCATCGGGGCGAAAAACGCCTGAAGAGCGAAGGAGGAAGAAGACCGATGAAAAAGACAACGCCGGTCCTGGCCGCCTGTTTCGGGCTGGCCGTTGCCCTGGTCTCCTCCGCCGGGACGAGCCGTCCGCCCGGCTTTGCCGCCCAGGACAAGGAGGAGCTCGGCCGGATCGAACAGGCCATCCGGGCCGCGATCGGCTGGGCCGGGAACAAAGACCTCGCGCTTCTCTACCGAACGATCGCCAACGACGCCGATTTCCTCGAAGTGCATCCCGAGGGCGACGTGGTCAGGGGATTCGCTGAATTCAAACAGGCCGAGCGGATCTGGATGAGCCCGGACTTCAAGGCCGTCCGCTTCGAGATCCGCGACCTGAGGATCAAGCGGTCGGGGGGCGGCGACGTCGCCTGGTTTTTCTGCATCCTGGACGACATCAACGAGTGGAAGGGACGGCCGGCCAGCTGGGAGAACACCCGCTGGACCGGCGTCCTGGAGAAGCGGGACGGCCGTTGGGTGATGGTCCAGCAGCACTTTTCCTCCGGCCCTGACGCCGGTTCTTCGCCGCCGTCCGGGGCCGCCTATCCCGTCCTGTTCTACTCGGGCCGGAACGACAACAAGGACGTCTATATCCTTCCTCCGGGAGAGAAGGAGCCGCGCAACCTGACCGGCCACCCGGCCCAGGACCTCTGCCCCGCGGCCTCGCCCGACGGGAAAAGGGTCCTCTTCCTGAGCGACCGCGATGGCAACATGGACATCTTCAGCATGGCCCCCGACGGGAGCGACGTCCGGAACCTCACCTGTTCACCGGATACGGAGGAGCATCCCGAGTTCACTCCCGACGGAAAGCGCATACTATTCGTCCGGGACTTCGAACGGCGCACCGAGATCTGGGCCATGGGCGCTGACGGATCCGAGGCCCGTCGGTTGACCCACAACGAGGCCCGTGATGAGCGGCCGTTCATGTCCCCCGACGGCTCGAAGATCATCTTCATGTCCAACCGCGACGGCAATTACGATATCTACACCATGGCGCCGGACGGCAACGGACAGACCCGGCTCACGAACACGCCTCAGCTCGAGATCTTCCCCGTTTGGTCCCCGGACGGGACGAAGATCGCCTACGCCCGGAAGTTCCGGGCCGACGGCCGGATGCAGGGCATGGTCCGGGTGATGAACGCCGACGGGAGCGGGGACCGGTCGGTCACCGCTGTCGAAACGCGCGACGAGAACCCGATGTGGTCCCCCGACGGCCGGCACATCATTCTGCAAAGCGTCCGGGACGGCAATTTCGAGGTCTACCAGGTGGACCTGGACGGCAGCCGGCCGGTCCGGCTGACCGACCACCCGGCTTGGGACGGCTGGGCCTGCTATCTTCCTGCCCCGGAGCGGGAGCTCGAGCTGACCTACGTGGCCAACATGGGCGTGCTCATCGATTCGGGCGCAACGAAGGTCCTGATCGACGCCCTGTTCGACAAACCGAACCCGGACTACCGCGCCCCGGAGCCCGAGACCCTCGACAAGATCATGAAGGGCGAGGCGCCGTTCGACGGCGTCGACCTCGTCCTCGTCAGCCACGACCACCCCGACCATTTTAGCGCCGGCCTGGCCGTCCGCTACCTGGAAGCCTTCCCCGAGGCCGCGCTCCTGGCGCCGGCGGACGCGGTCGAGGCCATGCGCGGGGCGGCCCCGAACTGGGCCCGGATCGGGCCGCGCGTCACCGCGGTCGGCCTCGAGGTCGGAGAAAAGCGGAGCCTGAACATCAAGGGCGTCGCCGTTACGGCCTGCCGCACGCTCCACAGCGGCGACCGGGACGTCCCGATGAACCTCATGTACGATCTCGAGATCGACGGCCGGCGCGTCTGGCACGAGGGCGACCCGAACGGGAGGTGCGATGTCTTCCAGGCCTTCGGGCTCAAGGGTGCCCGGCTCGACCTGGCCATCGTTCACTATTGGTACCCCCTCGAGCCCAACTGCGCCCGCTTTCTCCAAGAGGACCTCAAGGCCGGCCACATCGCCCTCGGCCATCTGCCCATCCGGCTCGAGGGCGACGCGCCCGGCAAGATCGACCTGGTCCGGCGATATTACGGAGACATCTTCCTGCTGCTCCCCGGGATGCCGGCCCGGACCTTCGGGAAGTGATCTTCCCTCAGGCAGGCCCCGTCAGGGGCTCCGGTCGCCCCTGACGACGCGGATGCCGAACACCGCGGCCGTTTCGCGGCCATCGATCCCCTCGAACCGGACCGTGACCTTGGTCTTGCCGGCGACGACCTCGGCCGGGAGGGCATAGACGACGTCGAAGAACGCCTCCCTCTCCTGGGGACTGCGCCGGGCGATGCGCTCCTCCCCCACCTTCCGGCCATCGACGAGGACGGCGAAGGCCCGGTCGGCACGCTCGTCGCGATTGTAGGTGACGACCAGGCGCAGAGGCGCCGCGGGATCGACGGCCAGATCGAACGAGAACCAGTCCGCCGCCCGCCGGCCGTAGCGGCCGCGGAGCTGGACGGGGGTCGTCTTGCCGCCCTGCATGGCGAGGTCCCTCTCGGCCTGCATCTGGCCGGGCTGGGCGAAGGCCACCGTGGCCGCCTCCAGCCTACGGCGGGCCTCCTCGGCCGCTTTCATCGCCGCCTCGCGCTCCGTCCATTCCGCCGGCATCAGGATGTCCCAGTATGCGGCGTAGACGCGCCGGTGCAGGCGATAGAAGGGGACGAGATCGACATCCCGGTCCCGGCCCGCCCCAGCGGTCCGGAAGACGCCGGGCCGGCCTTCCGCCGGCTGTATCCATCCGTCCAGGGAGGTTTCGGCCGTCACGAAGACCGGGGTCGTGGGCCACCGGGACGCCGTCTCGGCGGTCGCGACGGCTTCGTCGCGGGGCTGTCTCGCGGGGACGGGGCCCAGGTCGCCGGCCAGGACGAGGGGTCCCCAAAGGATCGCGGCCCGTCCGGGCGCCCCGGACAGCGGCTCCAGGTGAAGGGCCTTGGGCAGGACGAGCTCCACCCTGTCGCCCGTCCGCCACTTCCGGAGGATGCGGACGTAAGAGCCGGCCGGGGCCGGGTCCTTCACGGCCTGGCCGTTGACCTTGACCGAGAACCCCTCCCCCGCCCAGGACGGGCGGCGGAGGGCCATCGTGAACCGGCGCGCCTTCTTCATAGCGACGGCGATCGCGGCATCCTCCCCTTCCGGGAAGGAGGTCGTCACGGTCAAGCGGACTCCGGCCGCCTTCCAGTCCGCGGTCGACGGCGCGTAGATATTGACCCAGAGCGTGTCGCCCGACTCGTAATAGAGGCCGTCGCCGTGCAGGGCGTGGCTCTCCATGCCCGAGCCGACGCAACAGGTGAAGTCCTCCTCCATGTCCTGGTACTCGCGGACCACGCCCTGGCCGACGGGGACCATGTAGCAGGTCGCGCCGTCGGCGGGGTCCATCGAGCCGAGGATGTGGTTGAAGAGGGCCCGCTCGTGGAACTCGGCATAGCGGATCTGCGGATCGAGGGCGAAGAGGGCCCGGGCGAACTTGATCATGTTGTAGACGTTGCAGGTCTCGGCCGTGCGGCCCTCGAGGATGTCGCCGAGGGCGTCGGGCTCGCCGAAGTACTCGTTCCGGCCGTGGCCGCCCGTGGCGAAGCTGTGGTGAAGGGCCACCCGGTCCCAGAAGAACGAGGCCGCGGCGCCGTCGGCCGCGTTCCCGGTCGCGACGTAGCGGGCCAGCGATCCCAGGAGCTTGGGGACCTGGGTGTTGCCGTGCTTGCCCCGGAGGATGTCCTCGCCCCGGGCCAGCGGTTCGACGATCGCCCGGTGCTCGAACCGGTCCGAGAGGCGGAGCCAGCGCGCGTCGCCGGTGTCGACGTAGAGGTCGGCCAGGACCTCGTTCATGCCGCCGAACTCGGTGCCGAGCATCTTCTGGACCTGGGCGTCGTCGAGCTTGGACAGGACGCGTTCCGCCCAGGCCGCGTAGCGCGTCTCGACCTCGAGGGCTGGCGCGCTGCCGGCGAAGCGGTAAGCGTCGCGCAGGCCGGCGAAGATCTTGTGCTGGACGTACCACGGCGACCACATGCCGTTGAGGTCGAACCCGGCCGAGCGGATGTCCCCCGCGGCGACCTGGTCGTAGAGGGCCTTGCCCGGCGTTTTCGTCCGGTCGGTCTGGGCCCCGATGTACCCGTCGCCGTGCTTGTCTTGCACCGCCTTGAGCTCGGAGACGAGATAGTCCGCCCGCTCCTTGAACCGCGCGTCGCCGGTCGCGGCGAACATCAGGCTCACGCCGGAGAGGTAGTGGCCGGCGATGTGGCCGGTCAGCTGGCGGTCCGCGCCGTCCCAGCCGCCGTAGCCCGGCGCCTTGGGCTCGAGCCCGGCGGCCTGGCGCAGGAAGGCCATCATGCGGTCGGGAGAGAGCGAGAGCAGGTACCGGCCGTCGAGGTCCTGGGCCTGCTTCAAGGGCCCGCCGGTCAGGCGGACGTCGCGGAACGGGATCGGGCGGGCTTTTTGGGGGACGGCGGGCGACACGGGGCCGGCCGCGGCCGAAGCGCCGGGCTGCAGCCAGGCTACGGCCGCCGTTAGGATGACGGTCGCGATCGATCGGTTCATGTGCGTTCTCCGGGATCCGATTCAGAGACTCCACCCGGGCCGGGCGGGACGCCGGATGAGCGCCTCGGCCTCGGGAACGTTGGTCACGCGGAGGTTCGCCGCGTCCCAGGCGATGCGGGTATCGAGCCTCTTGGCCACGTTGCCGAGCAGGCAGATCTCGGTCAGGGGTCCCGCATACTCGAAGGCCGCCCCGGCCTTCACCCCTTTCTTGCAGGCCCGGGCCCAGTCCTGCTCGTGCGAGCCCTCGATCCGCGGGATCGACCGCTCGGGCCGTACGGCGTCGCGCATCAGGGACTCGGGGACGAGGCGGGGCGAATCGCCGTAGACGCCGCACATGACGAGCCCCTTCGTGCCTTTGAAGACGAGGCCGCCCTCCTCCGGCATCTTCCGGCCGTCCTCGAGGGCCTCGGGACGGGGCGCCCGCGTCCCCTCGTACCAGGTCAGCTTGACCGGCGGCCGGCCGCCGCGGGCGGGAAAGCGATAAGTGACGATGGCCGAAAGCGGGTGCGTCTCCGGACTGAGGCCCAGGCTCGTGGCTTCGACCGTATCCGGCGCGTCGAGGCCGAGGGCCCAGACGGCGGCGTCGAGGGTGTGGGCCCCGCGGTCGCCCATCATGCCCACGCCGAAGTCCCACCAGCAGCGCCAGACCATGGGATGGTAGGCCGGATGGTACGGCCGGAAGGGCGCCGGTCCGATCCAAAGGTCCCACGCCAGGCCGGTCGGGAGAACGGGCGCGTCGGCGGGACGCTCACCCCATTTCGAGCTCCAGTAAGCGTGGCCCCAGGGATAGTAGGACAGGTCGCACCAGGCGTCGACCTCGCGGACTTCGCCGATGAGGCCGGCCCGGACCCACTCGACGACGAGCCGGATGCCTTCGCCCGAATGGCCCTGGATGCCCATCTGGGTCGTGAGCTTCGAGGCCTCGGCGGCGAGCGCGAGCTGGCGCGCTTCCCAGACGTCGTGGGTCAGGGGCTTCTGGGTGTAGACATGCTTGCCGGCCCGAAGTGACGCCATGGTGATGACGGCATGCGTGTGGTCGGGGGTCGCGATGACCACGGCGTCGAGGCCCTTCTCCTTGTCGAGGAGGGCGCGGTAGTCGGTGTAGAACCGGGCTTTCGGATAGCGCTTGACCGTCGCGGCGGCGTAGCCGGGATCGACGTCGCAGAGGGCGACGATGGATTCCTCCTCGAGCGCCTTGAGATTGGCCGCGCCCATGCCGCCGATGCCGACCCCGGCGATAGCCAGCTTGTCGCTCGGAGGGGTCTGGCCGCGGCCGAGGACGCGGCGCGGCACGATCGTCGCCGCCGACGGAATGGCGGCGAGGGCGGCCGCGGATAACGACGACCGCAGGAAACGGCGCCGGGACAGGGCGTTCGGACCGCTCATATGAACCTCCTCGGCGTTCGGGATGACGGCATGGCGCCCTACCTCGCGGGTCCGATGAGATAGAGGACGCCCATGATAAGGGGCTGGTGGACGAGGTAGATGAGGAGAGAGTGGCGGCCGGCGAGGTTGACGAAGGTCACCGGCAGGCGCCACGGCAGGAGGCTCCGACGTGAGGCGTAGACCGACTTGCCCAGGGCCGCCCCGATGAGGAACACCCCGAACCAGGGGATGAGCGGGAAGTAATCGAAGGACGAGAACGTCGGGCTGTGGAGGCCGAAGGGCAGGAGCCAGTCGAAGCGCACGGCCAGAGCCTTCTTGACGGCCGGGAGGAAGGCCCCGAGGCCGAGGATGAGCGCCCCCCAGGCGGCGGAGGCGGCCGGGCCCGTCCTCTGGAAGGCCGCGCCGTAGATGAGGATCGAGACGGCCAGGCATTGCAGGATGCCGAACCAGATGGCCGACGATGCGTCGAAGATATAGGTGACCGCGGTGACCAGGAACGACGCGGCCAAGAGCCGCAGGCCGCGGCGGACATTGCTCCTGGTCATGGTGCCGCTGATGCCGGACAGGACGACGAAGACCGAGGCGAAGAAGGCCTGGGCCACGATCCAGCCCGGCCGTCCGAGGTCGGTCGTGAAGACCAGGACCTTCTCGAGGCCGCGGAAATCGCCCAGGTCGTAGAGCAGATGGTAGCCGACCATCAGGATGATGGACACGCCGCGCAGGAAATCGATCTCCCAGATACGCTCGCGGACGGCCTCGTTCGTCACGCCGTGAGGATAGTCCAGGCCGCCTCCCGCCGTCAAGGAATCGCCGCCCCGCGGATTGACAGCCCCGCGCGCCTGGTCTATAAGGGGGACCTGAAGGAGGCGCCCATGTCCACGTTCCAATACCTGACCGAAGAATGGCGGGCCGAGGCGGAACGCCGCCTGAAAGCCGAGCTGACGCCGGACCGCATGAACGGCATCACCTCGTCGATGTCCAACGTCTACCTCGACTGCCCCGGCGGCGGATCGAAGTACCTGCTCTTCCGATTCGCGGACGGGGCCCTGGCCGAGCTGGCGCTGGGGAGCGGCGAGCCTCCCGACGCCGAGTTCCACATCACCGGGGCCTACGACGTCTTCGCCCGGATCTCCCGGGCCGAGCTCGGCGCCCAGAAGGCGCTCATGACCGGCCAGCTCAAGCTCAAGGGCAACATGATCAAGGCCCTCAAGCTGGCCGCGATCGCCGACCGGCTGAACAAGGTCCTGGCCGGCATCCCCGCGGCGTATTGAGGAGAGCGGCATGAAGGCCCTCGATCCGCAAAGCCCTTACTTCATCGATTTTCCGGGCCGCGTCCGCGCCCTGCAGGCGGACATGGCCCGGGCCGGGATCGACGTCTACCTCGGCTCGCGCCTGCGGACGCTCTCCTGGCTTCTCGACACCTTCTGTCCCTGGCGGAGCTTCGTCGTCGTCCCGGCCGAGGGCCCGCCGGCGGCCTTCACCTTCGTCATCGACGCCGCCCGGGTCGCCGACGAGACCTGGCTCCCCGAGGACCGGGTGTTCGGTTTCGCCCCGATGGGCGGCCAGGACCAGATCGAGCTCATCGCCGATTTTATCAAGGACTCGCTCAAGGGGCGGACGGGCCGCGTCGGCATCGAGAGCGGCATGTCGAACTATCTCCCCGAGGGCAACCTGACCCACTACGAGTTCGAGCGCTTCCGCGACGCCCTGGCGCCGTCGGAGCTCGTGAACGCCCACGATCTCGTCGACCGGCTCTCGCTCGTCAAGGACGCGGGAACGATCGCCCGCTTCCGCGAGGCCTCGCGGATCGTCGACGTCGGCCACGCGGCCGTGTTCGAGGCCCTCAAGGACGGCGGCTGGAAAGGCCTGACCGAGACCGAGATCGCGGGGCTGGCCGCCCTGGCCATGCGCCGGGCCGGGAGCGAGTGGGAGTGGTCGTTCACCGGCGGCAACGAGATCGCCTCGGGCTACCGGACCGGCTTCACGGGCGGCGCCTGCACGCCGGCCTCGCGGCGCGAGCTGCGGGCCGGCGAGCCGCTCATGGTCGACATCCACTCTATGTTCAAGCTCGGCCTGGGGGACCACTCCCACAATTACCTCATCGCCCCGGCCAGCGACCGCCAGCTCTGGCACGCCCGCAACTTCACCGACATCGTGGACCTGACGCTCCGGACCTACAGGGCCGGCATCAGCCCCTCGGAATTGGCCGAGAAGATGATCGGCTTCGCCGAGAGCCGCGGCTTCGCCGACTACATGGTGCCGGGCTTCGAGCACGGCATCGGCCTGATGGGCGACGAGTGGCGGATCGGGATGAACGACGGGCCCTTCCCCTACTGGACCAACCCCGACCACCGCTACCGGGAGAACGAGGTCCTCATCTGCGCCATACAGTACGCCTGCCCGGAAGAGGCCATCGGCTTCCGCTACGAGAACCCCATCGTCATCGGGGCGGAAGGGTGCGAACCCCTGTCGAAGTTCCCGCTCAGCGTCGACGTCGTCGTCTGATGAACGTTCTCGTCCTCGACGGCGGACCGCGGGACGCGCGGGGCGCGGCCTGCCGGAAGATCGCGGAGGCTTTCGCCGCCGGGGCCCGCGCGAGAGGGCACGCCGTCACGGCCTTCGCCCTCGACGGCCTGGCCATCAAGCCGTGCCGGGGGTGTTTCGCCTGTTGGGTGAAACACCCGGGCGCCTGCGCCATCGAGGACGACGAGGCGGCTATCCTCCGGCCGATGTCCGAGGCCGACCTCCAGGTCTGGATCACGCCGGTCACGTACGGCGGCTACGCGCCGGCCCTCAAGAGAGCGCTCGACCGGTTCCTCCCCATCCTCCTGCCGTTCTTCACCCGGAGGCGGGGCGAAGCGCACCATCCCCTCCGCTACGAAAGGCGTCGGGCCCTAGGCGTCGTCGGAACGCTGGCCGAAGCCGACGCCGAGGCCGAGGCGATATTCCATCATCTCGTGGGGCGGAACGCGCTCAACCTGGCCAGCGTGCTGACGAGGTCGCTCGTTCTCCACGGGGGCGAGGAAGAGGGGTGCCCCGGGCAAGCCGAAAGCCTGCTTGAGGCGGCCGAGGAGGCGCTGTGAGAGCGCTGCTCGTCGTCGGCAGCCCGCGCGGCAAGGCCAGCACGTCGCTGGCCCTCGGAAGCCGCCTCCTGCGCCGGCTCGAAACGCGCGGGTTCGTAGTCGAGGAGACGACCGTAGCGGCGGTCCTCGGCTCCTCGGAAGCCCGTCACGCTCTCTATCGGGCGGCGGACGCGGCCGATATCGTCATCGTCGCTTTCCCCCTCTACGTCGACCAACTGCCGGCGCCCCTCATCCAGACGCTCGAGCTCCTGGCCGACAGGAGACTGGGGGCCATGGGCGCGACGCCCTGGCCCGGCCCCCTCGTGCAGAGGCTCGTCGCCGTCGTCCAGTGCGGCTTCCCCGAGACGCATCAGAACCGGCCGGCCGTCGACATCATGAGGCGGTACGCCAAGGAGGCGGGGTTCCGGTGGTCCGGGGCCCTGGCCCTCGGCATGGGCGACGCGGTCGGCCGCCGGCTCCCGGACAAGCCGCGCGGCATGCTGCGGAACATCGTCGAGGCCCTCGACCTGACCGCGGCGTCGCTCGCCGCCGGGGGGGATGTCCCCGAGGAAGCCGCGGCCCTCTTGGCCAAGCCGCTCATGCCGAGGTGGCTCTATCTCCTAGCCGCGAATTGGGGTTTCCGGGGCCTGCTCAAGAAGCACGGCGCCCGGCGGCAGAGGTACGACCGGCCCTACGCGTAGAGCGGAAGACGACTCGGCAGGTCCCGGATTGGCATCCCGGCGGAAGAAGGGTACAATGCGCCCTTCATGGACACCCTCGCCGCCATTTTCGTCCGGGTCATCGTCCCTGTCGCGGTCACGGTAGCCGTCGGCTATCTCGCGGCCCGCCTCCTCGTCTTCGACCTCAAGATGCTGGCCCGGCTGGGCCTCTACGTCCTGGTCCCCTGCCTGACTTTCACCTCCATGGCCCGGACGACGCTCGGGGCCGGCGAGTTCGGCCGGATCGTCGCCTTCACCCTGCTCTCCGTGCCCCTGCTCTGGGGCCT
>JBFYNT010000318.1:0-8996 GCA_041304225.1 Candidatus Aminicenantota bacterium | reverse complement strand
GGAGTTCAAGGCGGCGGGAGTCCGGACATTCGCCATGGCCGGGCCGCTGCTGCCCGGGAACCCCGAGCGGCTGGCCGCGCTGCTGGCGGGCGCCGTCGACCGCGTCATCGTCGACCGCATGAACTATGTGCCGGCGGTCAGGGCCTTTTATGCGCGTCACGGCCTTCTCGATGCGCTGACCGACGCCTTCTTCCGTGAGCAGGCGGCACGCCTGACCCGGGCCCTGCGGGCGAGCGGCGTCCGCGTCGAGGTCGTGTTCTGATCCGTTAGAGCTTTTCCGCGACGATCTGGGCGATGTCCTTGACGGCGACGTCCTCGCGGCCCTTGTCCTTGAGGCCGTCGCGGAGCATGGTCAGGCAGAAGGGGCAGGCGGCCGCGGCCAGGGCCGCGCCGGAGGCGACGATCTCGTCGGTCCGCAGGTGGTTGATCCGCGAGCCGAGCGTCTCCTCCGTCCACATCAGCCCGCCGCCGGCGCCGCAGCAGAAGCTGTCGTCGCCGTGGCGCCCGAGCTCCTTCGGCCGGCCGCCCAAGGCCGCGGCCAGGACGGCGCGCGGCTCCTTGGTCAATCCGTTGTGCCGGCCGAGATAGCACGGATCGTGGAAGGTGTAGCGGCCGGCCGTCCCGGTCTTCGGCGCGATCGTCCCCGCCGCGATGAGGTCGCGGATGAGCCCGGCGTGGGAGAGGACCTCGATCCGCCGCAGCTTCGCCTTGTCGTCGTCCGTCAGGCCGGGGACGAAGTCCAGCAGTGGCGGGTATTCGTGCTTGAGCGTGTTGTACCCGTGCGGGCAGATCGTGACGATCTTCTTGACGCCATACCGCAGGAACAAGGCGAGGTTCTCCTGGGCCAGGCTTTGGAAGAGGTATTCGTTGCCGAGTCGCCGGGCCGAATCGCCGCAGCATTTCTCCTCGGCCCCGAGGGTGCCGAACGGGATCCCGGCCGCCCGGAGTATCTTGACGAGGGCCGCGGCGATGGCCTTTCCCGCGTCGTCGTAGGCGCCCATGCACCCGACCCAGAAGAGATATTCGGCGCCGGGGACGTCCTTGATATGCATGACCCCGAGCGGCTCGCCCCATTCCGCGCGTTTGGAGAAACCGATGCCCCAGGGATTAGAATTCGTCTCCATGTTGCGGAAGAAGGCGTTGAGCTCTTGCGGGAACTTGCTCTGCATCAGGACCTGGCCGCGCCGGGCCCCGACGATCTTGCGGATGTGCTCGATCTCGACCGGGCACTCCTTTTGGCAGGCGCCGCAGGTCGTGCAGGTCCAGATCTCGCCCTCGGTGAAGGTCGCAGGGACGAGCGGCGCGAGGTCGTCGCGCCTCTTGGCGATGAGCGCCCGGTCGCCGGCGAGCAGGGCCCGCTCCTGGTTGAACAGGATCATCTTGGGGGACAGCGGCTTGCCGCTGGCGAAGGCCGGGCAGACGTCCTGGCAGCGGCCGCACTCCATGCAAGCGAAGGCGTCGAGGTTGTCCTTCCAAGTGAGGTCGGGGAGCTTCTCGAGGCCGAAGACCTCGGACCTTTCGAGGTCCAGGGCCGGGAGCTGGCCGCTCGGGCCCGAACGGCGGAGGAAGACGTTGAACGGGCCGGCGAACATATGGAGGTACTTGGAGTGGGGAACGTAGGCGATGAAGCCGTAGACGGCCACGACATGCGCCCACCAGGCGATCTTGTAGTGGGAGGCGACCTCGGCGGCGCTCATCCCGGGACCGGCGACCAGGCCGGCGAGCCACGGGCCGAGGAAGGACCAGCGGGCCGTTTCCGGATGATGGGCGACGGCGAAAGCCTCGAAGTAGAGGTAGGTGGCGGTGGCGAGCGTGATGAGGAGGTAGATGGCCGCGGAATCGGTCCGGGTCGTGGCGTAGGCCTTGGGCCGGAGGATGAACCTCCGGAAGGCCAGGAAGAGGACCCCCACCATGACCGCGATCGCCGCCACGTCGATGACGAAGGAGAAGACGAGGCCGAAGCCGGACTTCCCGAAGAGATAGAATCCGTCGAAGAAGCCTTCGAGCGTGTGGCTGACCGTCATCGTGTCGAAGGTCAGGGCCCCGTAGAAGATGCCGGCGTGCATCAGGCCGGTGAAGAGGCGCTCGCCCCGGAGGGTGCAGCGCTGGCAGAGGATCTTGACGACGGCGTGGCGGAACCTCTTCCAAAGGCCGCTGAACCGGTCCTCCGGCGCCCCGGCCAGGATGATCCGGACCCTGCGGACGATCGGGAGGGCGAAGGCCGCGGCCGTCGCCAGGATGAGGAAGGCGAACACGAACTTTTCCGGCGTCGTCAGCATCGAGACACTCCTTATCTGCTATGCCGCCCCCTTTTTACAGATTCGGCGGAAACCTGTCAAATCCCGGCGCCGGCCGGGCCTTCAGGCCGGTGCGGGGGCGGGTCCGGGTCCCCCGGTTCGAGGGGGGCGGCCCCGCTTTGACAGGATGGGCATGCTGTGCTAAAAATCTGAGTTTGGCGCGGGGCCCGCGCTCCGCGGAGGAGAGATCCATGAACGTCCTCGTGCTCCTGTTCGCCGCCGCGGCCGTCTTCGTCGTCGCCGGGCGGCTTTATGCCCGATACATCGCCAGGAGCCTGGGCGAGGACCCGGCCCATCCGACGCCCGCCGTCACCTGCTGCGACGGCCGCGATTTCGTCCCCACTAAGCGCTACGTCGTCTTCGCCCACCATTTCTCGGCCATCGCCGGGGCCGGTCCCATCCTCGGGCCGACCATGGCCATCCTCTACGGCTTCGTCCCGGCCTGGCTCTGGGTCGTCTTCGGCGGCGTCTTCATCGGCGCCGTCCACGACTACACGACGCTCTTCATCAGCATGCGGGAGGGCGGGCGGTCCATGGCCGAGGTCGCCCGCAAGACGCTCGGCACGGCCGGGTTCCGGCTGTTCATCGCCTTCACGCTGGTCATGATCGTCCTGGTGACCTCGTCGTTCCTCAGCGCGACCTCGATCTCGCTGACGTCGCTTTGGCCGCTGGCCAAGATCGGGGTCAAGGAAGGGCAGACCTTCCTCAAGACGGTCGTCCGGGACGGCGTCGTCATGGGACGCATCGGCGGCATCGCCTCGACCTCGGTCATCGTCATCACGCTCTGCTCGCCGTTCCTGGGCGTTCTGCTCTATAAGAAGAAGCTGAGATCGGCTTACGCCTACCTGTTGGCTTCGGCGATATGCGTCGTTTCGGTCCTGCTCGGCATCGCCTTCCCGGTGACCATGGCCCCGACGACCTGGATGATCGTCATCTCGATCTACGTCCTCCTCGCCGCGGGAGTGCCCGTCTGGCTCATCCTCCAGCCGCGCGACTTCATCAACGTCCAGATCCTCTACGGCGGCATCGGCCTGATGATCGTGTCGCTCTTCAGCTGCGGCTTCCAGGGCCTGACGGTGACCATGCCGAAGTTCAACCTGGCGGAAGGGGCGCTGAACCTCGGCTTCATCTGGCCGATGATGTTCATCACCATCGCCTGCGGCGCCATCTCGGGCTTCCATTGCCTCGTCGCGGGAGGCACGACGGGCAAGCAGCTGGCCAAGGAGACCGACGCCCGCCGGGTCGGCTACAACGCCATGCTGCTCGAGTCGCTCCTGTAGGTCTGCGTCCTGCTCGCGCTCGGCGCGGTCATGGCCTTCTCCGACTACAAGGCCATCGTCTGGCCGGCCGACCCGGCCGTCAAGTCCAATCCCATCCTGGGCTTCTCTTTGGCCGCCGGCCAGCTCTTCCACCGGGGCCTGGGCATCCCGGTCGCCCTCGGTACGGTCTTCGGCATCCTGCTCGTCGAGGGCTTCGTCATCACCACCCTCGACGCGGCCGTCCGGCTCAATCGCTACCTCTTCGAGGAGCTCTGGTCGATAGCCTTCAGGAAGGTGCCGCGTCTGATGAGGCATTTTTGGTTCAATTCGGGGCTCTCGGTCGCGCTGATGGGGATCTTGGCCTATTCGAACGCGTTCAACGCGCTCTGGCCGATCTTCGGTACCGCCAATCAGCTCCTCGCGGCCATGGCCCTGCTGACCGTCTCGGCCTGGCTGCTCCTGCGCAAGCGCAGGAAGTGGTTCACGCTGGTCCCGGCCGTGTTCATGGTCGTGACGACCCTTGTGTCGCTGGGCATCCTGCTCAAAGGCTATATCGCCAAGGGCAACTATATCCTCATCGCGGCCGACCTCCTTCTCTTCGCCCTGTCGGCGGGCGTGGTCGTCCTCTTCCTGAAGACGTTCCTGAAGAAGAAGGGCGGGCCGGACAGCCTGCCGGCGGCGGCCTGAAAGGCGTCCCTCATGGCGGAAAAACGCGATATCGTCATCATCGGAGGCGGGCCGGGGGGCTACCTGGCCGCCATGCGCGCGGCCCAGCTCGGCCGGAGCGTCACGCTCGTCGATCAGGACCGCGTCGGCGGGACCTGCATCAACTACGGCTGCATCCCGACGAAATACCTCCTCCATCAGACCAAGGTCCTCAAGGAGCTGGCCGGATCGCGGACGATCGAAGGACCGGTCGGCGAGGTCCGACTGAACTGGGCCAAGGTCCAACAGGGAAGGCAGGCCGTCGTCGACCAGCTCGTCAAGGGGCTCGTCTTCCTGCTCGAAAAAGGCAAGACCGAGATCATCAAGGCCCCGGCCCGGCTGAGGGCGGACCGGTCCGTTGTCGTCCGGACGGCGGCGTGGGAGAGGGACTTCGAAGCGGACCAGGTCATCGTGGCCACGGGCAGCGTCGCGGCCGGCCTGCCATTCCTTAAGGCCGACGGGGAGACCGTCATTACGAGCACCGAGGCGTTGGCCCTGTCCGAAGTCCCGAAGAGCCTTCTCGTCATCGGGGCGGGGGCCATCGGCCTCGAGATGGGCTCGATCTACCGGCGGCTGGGGACCGATGTGACGGTCCTCGAGATCCTGCCCCAGATCCTGCCCGGCTCCGACAAGGAAGCGGTGACCCGGCTCGAGCGGGCGCTGAAGAAGCAGGGTTTGAAGATCTTCACCGAGATGAGGATCGAGAGCGCCGTCGTCGAGCCGGGCGCCGTGACCCTCAGGGGGCTCTGCCTAAAGACCAACGTGGCTTTCGAGCACAAGGCCGAAAAGGTCCTCCTCTCGGCCGGCCGGAAGCCCAATACGGCCGACCTCTTCGACGGGGAGCCGTGCCTGGCCATGGACCGCGGCTTCATCAAGGTCGACCCGTTCCTGCGAACGAACGTCCCGGGTATTTACGCCATCGGCGACGTCATCGGCGGGAAGCTCCTGGCCCATAAGGCCTATCATGACGCCGTCGTCGCCGTCGAGAACGCCTGCGGGATGAGCCGGACCGTCGATTACGGCGCCCTTCCCGCGGCCGTCTTCACCGAGCCCGAGTTCGCCTCGGTCGGCCTGACCCAGGAGGAAGCCGCGGCCAAGGGCCTCAAGGTCAAGTCGGGGGTTTTTCCGCTCCAGGCGAGCGGCCGGGCCATGACCATGGAGGCGACCGACGGCCTGGTCAAAGTCCTGGCCGACGAGTCCGGCCGGGTCATCGGGGCCCACGTCGTCGCCCCGGGCGCCTCGGATATGATCCCGGTGCTGACCATGGCCGTGGCCAGGGGCCTGACGCTCGACGAGCTCGATAGCATCATCTATATCCACCCGACGCTGTCCGAGACGATCGGGGAAGCGGCCCTCAAGGCCGAGAACCGGGCCCTGCACATCCTGAACACCTGAAGAACGGGGACGCGCGCCCCCGGTGGCCCTCTTGGGCGGCCCCGCGTCTCGCGCGACGCGTCCCCGGTTCTCCCGCCGTTGAAAATTCCCGGGCGATTCTATACAATCGGGACGCTTTCCGGGGAAACATGCTGGAACTCGCCATCGCCTTCGCCGTCTTCGGGATCATGTCGGCCGTCATGGTCCTGGTCAACCGGCTCCTCGGCCCCCGGCGGCCCAACCCGGCCCGGGAGAAGCCTTTCGAGTGCGGCAGCCCGCCCCTCCAGGCGGCGATCGGGCCCGTTCCCGTCCCGTTCTTCCTCGTGGCTCTGCTGTTCCTCCTCCTCGACGTCGAGATCGTCTTCTTCTACCCGATGGCCCTGGCCTACCGGGGCCGGGGCCCGGCCGGTTTCGCCGCGATCGGCGCCTTCGTGCTTGTCCTCGGCGCGGGATTCGTCTACGCCTGGAAGAAGGGGATCTTCCACTGGTCATGAGCGGCTTCGACTTCCTTACGACCCGTCTCGAGACCGCCCTCGGCTGGGGCCGCAAGTTCTCCCTCTTCCACTACCCGTTCATCACCGCCTGCTGCGGCATGGAATATATGTCGGCGGCCTGCGCCCACTTCGACATCGACCGCTTCGGCGCCGGCCTGACCCGGTTCTCGCCGCGGCAGGCCGACCTGCTCCTCGTCGTCGGCACCGTCACGCACAAGCTGGCCCCCGTCCTGCGCACGGTCTACGATCAAATGCTCGAGCCGAAGTGGGTCATGGCCTTCGGCGCCTGCGCCGTGAGCGGGGGCATCTACCGGAACTACGCCGTCGTCCAGGGCATAGACCGGATCCTCCCTGTCGATGTCTACATCCCCGGCTGCCCGCCGCGGCCGGAGACGGTCCTCGACGGCCTCCTGAAGCTCCAGGACAAGATCCAGAACCAGCCGCAGGATTGGCGATGGGGAAAGAAGCCCTGATCGACGACATCCGCGCGAGGCTCGGCGACGCCGTCGAGTCGGCCGGGGAGTCCCTCGGCGATGCCGTGCTCGTCGTCCGGCCCGGGGCCGTCCGCGCCGTCATGGCCGCGCTCAAGGAGAAACCCTTCGACTATGCCGTCCTTCTCGACCTGACCTGCGTCGACTTCGCGGCGGGGGAGGGGCGGCTCGAGCTCGTTTACCATCTCTACTCGGTATCGCGAAATGTCCGCCTGCGGCTCAAGGCGTCCGTGCCCGGCGCCGACCCGGCCGTCGAAAGCCTTGTCGGGCTGTGGAAGAACGCCGACTGGCTCGAACGCGAGGTCTTCGACATGTTCGGCGTCCGTTTCGACGGCCACCCGTATCTCAAGCGGCTCCTGACCTACGAGGGCTTCGAAGGGCACCCCCTGCGCAAATCCTACCCTTGGCGCCTGGCTCAGCCGCGCATCCCCATGAAGGACGACGGCTGAAGATGAGCCCCCTGACGCGGCTCCAACGCGAGGCCCGGCCGGAGAGCATGCTCATCAACATGGGCCCGTCCCACCCGGCCATGCACGGCACGATCCGGATCATGCTCGAGCTCGACGCCGAGCGGATCCTCAACGCCGAGGTCGAGATCGGCTACCTCCACCGCGGCTTCGAGAAGACCTGCGAGAACCGGACCTGGTTCAACCTCCTGCCCTATACCGACCGCCTCAACTACGTCTCGCCGCTCATCAACAACCTGGGTTACGCCATGACCGTGGAGAAGCTCATCGGCGTCTCCGTGCCCGAGCGGGCCCAGCTCATCCGCGTGCTCATGAGCGAAATGTCGCGCGTCTCGGACCACCTGACCTGCCTCGCGGCCATGGCCATGGAGTGCGGGGCCTTCACCGTCTACCTTTACATTATGAAGGCCCGAGAGTACATCTGGGACGCGATCGAGTTCACGGCCGGGGCCCGGATGACGACCTCCTACATCCGCATCGGCGGCGTCCGGGCCGACCTCCATCCGGACTGGCGGGCGTCGGTCGCCTCCGCGGTCAGGGAGACGCGCCGGGTCCTCAGGGACGTCTCGGGCCTGCTCGACGCGAACACCATTTTCCAGGGCCGGACCCGCGGCGTCGGGACGATCTCCCGCGAAGACGCCCTGTCCTTCGGCTGGACCGGTCCGTGCCTGCGCTCGACGGGCGTCGCCTACGACGTGCGCAAGGCCAGCCCCTACCTTGTCTACGACCGCCTGTCGTTCGAGGTCCCGGTCGGAGAGCGAGGCGACAATTACGACCGCTACATCGTGCGCATGCGCGAGATCGAGCAGAGCCTCCGGCTCCTCGAGCAGGTCCCGGCCCTGCTCGCCGACGCGGCGCCTCTTCCCGCGGGCCCGGCCGTCGAGCCGGCCGAGGCCATCCGGCTGTCGCGGCGGCAACGCGTCGAGGGCCGCGTCGTCCTCTCGCCCAACCTCGAGGGATCGGAGAGGGAGCGTCTCGCTGACCTCTCGACATCGGACACCGGCGCCCCTCCCGGGGGCGCCGCCCGGGGCGTCGGCGTGCCACCGAAGGAGGCGACCTACACGACGATGGAGGGCCTCATCGACCATTTCCTCTTCTTCATGGACGGCAAGGGCATCAGGCCGCCCAAGGGAGACGCCTATTTCTCGGTCGAGGGGGGCAACGGGGAGGTCGGCTTCTACATCGTCTCCGACGGCACGGACCGGCCCTACCGCCTGCACCTCCGGGCCCCCTGCTTCCACGTCGTCTCCGCCCTGGAGCAGCTCATCCGCGGCCGGCTCGTGGCGGACATCATCCCGACCTTCGGCTCGATGAACATGATCGGCGGGGAGCTCGACCGGTGAGCTACGCTCCCTCGCCGGCAGCCCTCGAGCGGATCGAGAGAGCCATCGCCCTCTATCCCGAGCCCGCGGCGGCCCTGCTCCCGGTCCTCCGCGTCCTCCAGGACGAGGCGGGTTTCATCGCGCAGGAGGCGGAGGCCTGGGCGGCCGGGAAGCTCGGCATCGCCCCGCTCCGGGTCCGCGAGGTCGTCACGTATTACACCATGTTCCGCCGCCGTCCGGTGGGGCGGACGGTCATCGAGGTCTGCCGCAATCTGAGCTGCACGCTGGCCGGCTCCGAGGACCTCGTCGGCTTCCTCCGGGAGCGGCTCGGGCTTTCGCCGGGGAGCGACACGACCGCAGACGGACGGTTCACGCTGGTCACCGTCGAATGCCTGGGCCATTGCGATCACGCGCCCTGCCTCCAGGTCGACGGCGTCGACCATGGCCCCATGACGAGGGAGAAGGCCGAAGCCCTCGTCCGGGAACTCGGGACGAAATGAGCGATCGGGCCGACCGTCTCCTTCCCTCCGATGACGCGTCGTGGCGTCTCGATTCCTATGTGGCCCGGGGCGGCTACGAGGCCGCCC
>JBFYNT010000317.1:0-11978 GCA_041304225.1 Candidatus Aminicenantota bacterium | reverse complement strand
GTGGCGACCATGACCTCGACGGCCGGGACGCGGCCTTGGCCGTCCATCCGCGGGATGAGGCGCATCGAGATGATGGCCTTGAGGATCGAGGCCAGCTGCAGGCGGACCTGGCGCTGGTGGTGAGGGGCGAAGACGGAGATGGTGCGGTTGATGCTCTCGGGCGCGTCCAGGGTGTGGAGGGTGCTCAGGACCAGGTGCCCGGTCTCGGCGGCGAGCAGCGCCGTGTCGATGGTGTCCAGGTCGCGCATCTCGCCGACCAGGATGACGTCGGGGTCCTCGCGCAGGCAGCCGCGCAGGCCGCGGGCGAAGCTCGTGACGTCCATCCCGACCTCGCGCTGGCTGACCGTGCTCTTCTTGTCCTTGTGGAGGTACTCGATCGGGTCCTCGATGGTGATGATGTTCTCGCGGCGGAAGGTGTTGATATAGTCGACCATGGCCGCCAGGCTCGTCGTCTTGCCCGAGCCGGTCGTCCCCGTGACCAGGACGAGCCCCCGTTGGTAAAAAGCGATCTTCTCCAGGACCTCGGGGAGGAGGAGCTGGCGGATCGTCTTGACCTCGAGGGGGATGATGCGCAGGGCGATGGCCAGCGAGCCGCGCTGGTGGTAGATGCTGCCGCGGAAGCGGCCGAACCCGGCCAGGCTGTAAGCCAAGTCGATGTCCAGGTCCTCCTCGAGCCGCTTGCCCTGGAACTCGGTCATCATCTGGCCGGCCAGCTCCTCGCAGTCGGCGGGGGTCAGCCGGGGATAGCCGGTCAGCGGCGTCAGCGTCCCGTGGACGCGGATCATCGGGTTGTTGCCGGCCTTGAAATGGAGGTCCGAGGCGTCCCGTTCGATCGCGATCTTCAGGAATTCATCGATGACCATGCGTTCCTCCTCGTTCTCGCTCTCAGGCGAATGTCAGCCAGCCGTGGGTGTCGGGCACCTTGGCGTCGACGATCTCGAAAAAGGCCTTCTGGACCCTCTCCGTCAGGGGCCCCCGTTTGCCCGTCCCGATGACGATCTTGTCGATCGAGCGGATGGGCGTGACCTCGGCGGCCGAGCCGGTGAAGAAGACCTCGTCGGCGATGTAGAGCATCTCGCGCGGGATGGTCTCCTCGACGACTTTGACGTCCATCTCCCGGAACAGGGTCATGACCGAGTCCCGGGTGATGCCCGGCAGGACCGAGGACGAGAGGGGCGGGGTCAAAACGACGCCGTCCTTGACCAGGAACAGGTTCTCGCCGCTGCCCTCGCTGATGTGGCCGCGGATGTTCAGGGCGATGCCCTCCTCGTAGCCGTCGAGCAAGGCTTCCATCTTGATGAGCTGGGAGTTCATGTAATTGGCGCCGGCCTTGGCCAGGGCCGGGAAGGTATTGGGCGCCATGCGCCACCACGAAGACACGCAGACATCGACGCCGTTCTCCATGGCCTCGGGACCGAGGTACTGGCCCCATTCCCAGACCAGGACGGCGCAGTCGACCGGATTGGGGAAGGGGTTGACGCCGAGCGTGCCGTAACCCCGGTAGACAATGGGCCGCACATAGCAGGCCTTGAGCTTGTTGGCCCGGACGCAGTCGACGACGGCCCGGTTGAATTCGTCCTGGCTATAGGGGACCTCCATCCGGTAGATCTTGCAGGAGTTGTAGAGCCGCCGGGTATGGTCCTGCAGGCGGAAGATGGCCGTGCCCTTGGGCGTGCCGTAGGCCCGCAGGCCCTCGAAGAGGCAGCTGCCGTAGTGGACGACGTGGGAAGCCAGATGGATGGTGGCGTCCCTCCAGGGGATGAGGCGGCCGTTCTTCCAGACAATGCCGTTTTCGCTGAATGGGCTCATGGGCCGCTCCTTAGGATAGGACATGTCCGTGGCAGTCGTTCCCGAGGCGCCATGGTATATCATCCCGCGCGGGGAAGTCAATCGCCTCCAGGGGGGAAATGGCCTGGATTAGCCACGAGCCGAGGCGGCTGCAGATGCGAGGCGTCAAAGGGCGAAGCTGTACTACGAGTACTGCGAGCCCTTTGCAACGAAGCAAATGCGGCCGGATCGGCTTGCCCGAGGGGTAAAAACGCCTCTTGGCTGTTCTTGTCTTATGAAGAAATCGGCGTTTTTATGGATAGTCCAGGTCAGAGGGTTTCGCCGCAGTGCGGGCAATTGCGGACCCGGGGGGGCAAGGGCCGGCGGCAATTGCCGCAGAAGGCGGCCGTCTTCTGCTCCCGGGCCTTGATCCGGAGCATGATGTCGTCGATCTCCGAGGTCTTGGGCGTCCGGCCCTTGTAGAGGGACATGTCGCGGATGATCTCCGAAGCGGTCTGGTAGCGGTCCTCGATCTTGGGGGCCAGGGCCTTCATGATGATGGCGTCGACCTCGCGCGGGACGCGGCCGTTCTTGATCCGCGGCGGCGTGATCTTGCCCTGCTGGGCCATCTCCAGGATCTTGAACGGGTCGGGATCGAATATCGGCGGCCGGCCGATGACCATCTCGTAGAAGATGCAGCCCAGCGAGTAGAGGTCCGAGGCGTAGCTGGCCTTGCCCATGAACTGCTCGGGGGCCATGTAGGGCGGCGAGCCGATGCGGGTCGAGGCGTAGGGCACGGCGTTGAGCCAGGCCGAGGTCCCGAAGTCGGTGATCTTGGCCGTGCCGTCCTCGGACACGATGATGTTCGAGGGCCGCAGGTCGCGATGGATGATCTTGGCCTTGTGGGCGTGGTCGACGCCGTAGCAGATCTGTTTGACGAAATCGAGGGCTTTCTCGGTGTCGAGGACCCGCTCCTTCTCCAGGATCTTCTCCAGGGTCGGGCCCTTGACGTACTCCATGACCATGAAGAAGACGTTCTTCTCCTTCTCGGCGGCCAGCATGCGGACGATGTTGGGATGGCTGAGGGCGGCCTGGAGCCGCGGCTCCTTGAGGAGCTTGTAGAGCTCGGCCGACTGCTTGTGGGGGACCTTGATGGCCACCTTGATGTCGAGCCAGGTGTCCTTGGCCAGGTAGACCGAGCCGAAGCCGCCGCTCCCGAGCGACCGGATGATCTCGTATTTACCGACCTTCTGTCCTTGGAGGAACATCCTATCCGTTCCAGTGATGGACGATCAGGAATACCCCGGCCAACGCGGCCGTCTCCGACTTGAGGATGCGGGGGCCGAGCGACACCGCCTCGTAACCGGCCGCCCGGATGTCCTTCTCTTCCCCTTCGGTCCACCCGCCGGTGGGCCCGACCAGGAGAACGGCCGACCGCGGCCCCGCTTCCGGGCCGGCCACGACGTCCCGGAGAGGCCGTCCGCCGTGCTCGCTGAGGAAGAGCCGGCGCTCGGCCGGCGGCTCCCGGAGGAGGTCCCGGAGCGGCCGCGGCGGATGGACCTCGGTGAGGAGCGGGCTCTTGCACTGCTTGGCCGCCTCGCGGGCGATCCGCCGCCAGCGCTCGAGCTTCCGCTCCGTCCTCTCCCCCGGCGTCCGGAGCGAGCGGACGCTCACGACCGGCACGACGTCGGAGCAGCCGATCTCGGCGGCCTTCTCCAGGATGGTCTCGAACTTCTTGGCTTCGACCAGGCACGGCGCGAGCAGGATCCGGGTCCGCGGCGCTTCCGTTTCTTCGGTCCTCAGCACGTCGAGCGCCGTCCGCTCCTCCCCCACGCGGACGACGCGGGCCAGCGCCCGCCGTCCGCTGCCGTCGAAGAGCCAGACCGTCTCCCCCTCGCGGACCCGGGCCGCCCGGGCCAGGTGGCGGTGCTCCCCGGCTTCGAGAACGATGCGGGCCGCGCCCGGAGGGAGGCTGGGGACGAAGAACTGGTTAGCGGTCACGCTTCTCGCCGGCTCATTGGAAGATGTTCTTCAGCCTGTGGACGACGCTCTTGTCGACCGACTCGACGTCCTCGCCGCGCAGCTCGGCCAGCTTGCCGAGCAGCGCCTTCTGCTCCTTCGACAGGTTCTCCGGCGTTTTGACCTGAACCTTGATGAAGAGGTCCCCTTTGCGGCGGCCGGAGACGTCCGGCACGCCCTTGCCCTTGAGACGGACGATCTCTCCCGGCTGGGCGCCCGGAGGGATCTTGAGGACCTCGTTGCCGTCGAGCGTCGGGATCTCGATCCGGGCTCCCAAAGCGGCCTGGGTGAAGGTGATGGCGATCTCGCAGGCGAGGTCGTTGCCCTCGCGCTCGAAGAAGGGGTGTTTGCGGACGCGGGTGACGACGTAGAGGTCGCCCGCCGGCATGCCCTCGTCGCCGGCCTCCCCTTCCCCGACGAGCCGCAGACGCGAGCCGTTGTCGACGCCCGCCGGGATGCGGACCTTGAGGGTCCTCTTCTCCTTGACGCGGCCCCGGCCCTGGCAAGACTCGCAGGGCGAAGCGTTGATCTCGCCGCCGCCCTGGCAGCGCGGGCAGGTCCGGGCCAGGGTGAAGAAGCCCTGCTGGTAGCGCACCTGGCCCCGGCCGCCGCAGGCCGGGCAGGAGGTCGCCTGGGTCCCGGGCTTGCGTTTCGAGCCCTTGCAGGCCGGGCAGGCCTCGGCCCGGTTGATCCTGATCTCGCGCTCGACGCCGGCCGCGGCCTCCTCGAGGCCGATCTCGACCTCCAGAGCCACGTCCTGGCCGCGGCTCCGGCGGGCCCCCCGGCCGCGCTCCCGGCCGCCGAACAGTCCGCCAAAGCTGAAGCCGAAGAAGTTACCCAGGATGTCCTCAAAATCCTCGAAGACGGACGGATCGAAGCCGGAGAACCCTTGGAAGCCTTCGCCCCGCAACCCGTCGTGGCCGAAACGGTCGTAGACCGATCTCTTCTCCGCGTCGGCCAGGACGCTGTAGGCCTCGGCCGCTTCCTTGAACCTCTCCTCGGCCTCCTTGCTCCCCGGGTTGCGGTCGGGGTGGTGCTTGAGGGCCTGCTGGCGGTAGGCCTTCTTGATCTCCTCGGCGGGGGCGTCGCGGGCCACGCCGAGGACCTGGTAGTAGTCCTTCCTAGGCATTCGGCCCCGTCCTGGCGACGGCGGTGCCGGTCTGCCTCTTGCGCATCTCTTCGACTTCCCTGGCCGAGAGCCCGGAGGACGGCCGGACCTCGATCCTCTGCTCCAGGCCCGTCTCCTTGTCCTTGGCCGTGACCTGGGCCAGGCCGTCGGCCGTGATCTCGAAGGTGACGTCGATCTGCGGCACGCCGGCCGGGGCCGGCTCGATGCCGACGAGCTCGAAGACGGCCAGGGACTTGTTCATCGAGGCCAGGAAGCCCTCGCCCTGCAGGACGTGGATCCGGACCCGCCGCTGGTTGTGTTCCACGGTCGTGAAGGCCTTGACCTTGCGGGTCGGGATGGTCGTGTTCCGCTCGATGATCATCTCGTAGCCGTCGTTCTCCGTCTCGATCCCCAGCGCGAACGGGGTGACGTCGAGGAGAAGGACGAGGTCGCGGACCTGTCCGTCGAGGATGCCCGACTGGATGGCCGCGCCCATGGCGACGATCTGGTCGGGGTCGACCTTCTCCTCCGGGGCCCGGCCGAAGAACCGGGCTACGCGCTCCTTGACGAGCGGCATCCGCGTTTGGCCGCCGACCAGGATGACGTGGTCGATCCGGTCCGGGGTGAGCCGGGCGTCGGCCAGGGCCTGCTCGATGCGCGGCACGGTCCTCTCCACGAGGTCCGCGGTCATGGCCTCGAAGGTCGCCCGGCTGAGGGTCTTGCGCAGGTGTTTGGAGATCGACTTGTCGGACGTGATGAAGGGCAGGTTGATCTCGGTCTCCGTGACGAACGACAGCTCCCGCTTGGCCTTCTCCGCGGCTTCCTTCACCCTTTGGAGCGCCAGCTTGTCCTCGGCCATGTCCGTCCCGGTCTCGGCCCGGAAGCTCGCGGCGAGCCACTCGAGGATGCGGTTGTCGAAGTCCTCGCCGCCGAGGTAGGAGTCGCCGTTGGTGGCCAGGACGTTGAAGACGCCGTCGCTGAACTCGAGGATGGTGATGTCGAACGTCCCGCCGCCGAGGTCGTAGACCGCGGCCAGGCCGTTCGTTTTGATCTCCAGGCCGTAGGCCAAGCCGGCCGCGGTCGGCTCGTTGATGACCCGCTGGACCTGGAGGCCGCTGATCGTGGCCGCGTCCTTGGTCGCCTGGCGCTGAGCGTCGTTGAAGTGGGCCGGCACGGTGATGACCGCCTCGGTCACCGTCTCGCCGAAATAGGCCTCGGCGCAGGCCTTGAGGTAGCCCAGGACGAGAGAGGAGATCTCGGGCGGGCTCATCGCCCTGTCCCCCAGCACGACGGAGACATCCCCGTTGGGGGCTTCCTTCAGCCGGTACGGCAGGCGGGCCATGGCCTCCTGGATCTGGGCCGACTTGTACTTCTGCCCGATCAGCCGCTTGACCGCGAAGAAGGTGTTGTCCGGGTTGGTGACGGCCTGGCGCATGGCCAGCGTCCCGACGAGGAGCTCTCCGGACCTGGTGAACGAAACGACCGACGGCGTCGTCGGCAGGCCCTCGAGGTTGGGGATGACGACCGGCCGGCCTCCTTCGAGGCAGGCGATGCAGGAGTAGGTGGTGCCGAGATCGATGCCGATGACGCGTCCCATGTCGCTATTGTCCTTTCTTGGGGACCCGGACCCTGACCAGGGCCGGACGCAGGAGCCGGTCGTGGTGCAGGTAGCCCTTCTGGAGCTCCTCGACGACCTCGGGCTCCCGGACCTCCCCGGACTCCTCCACGGTCATGGCGTGGTGGAAGTTCGGGTCGAAGGCCCGGTCCTTGAGCTCGATCGGACGGACCCCGTTCTTGGCCAGCAGGCTCTGGAACATCCGGAAGATGAGCTCGACACCCTCCCGGAAGGTCCGTCCCTCGCCCTCCGTGGATGCGCTCTGGAAGGCCCGTTCGAAGTTGTCGTTGACGTCCAGAAGCTCGAGCAGGAGTCCGCTCAGGGCGTACTGCTGGAACTCGGTCCGCTCCCGTTCGAAGCGCTTGCGCAGGTTCTCCATGTCGGCCAGGCGACGGAGGCTCGTTTCCTTGAGCTCGTCGATCTCCCGGCGGAGGTCCTTGGCCTCGGCCTCCTTCTTCTTCAGCTTCTCTTTGAGGTGGCGAGATCCTTCGGCCGCGACGGCCTTCCCGTCGGGCTCTTTCGGCTCCGCGGCCGGAGGCGCCGGCGGCTTCCGCGCCGGGGTCTCCCCGGCGGGCGGCGCGTCGGGGATGAATTCGATCTCGTCGCCGGGCTTGTTCTTGTCGTCCGTCATAGGCTGACCTCTCTGCCGAAGACCGTGATGGCCAGGCTGACCCGCTTGGCCATGCGGTCGACGAGCGGGATGATCCGTTCGTACGGTATGCGCTTGGGCCCGATGATGCCCAGGGTGCCTAACACCTGGTTGCTGTAGCCGTAGTGGGAGAGGACGAGGGAGCAATCCTCCACGTTGGGCAGATTGGCTTCGGAGCCGATCAGGACCTTGACCCGGTCCAGGCTGATGAAGTCCGAGAGCAGACGGACGAGGGCCGCCTTCTCCTCGAACTTCTGGAACAGGACCTGGAGCTTGTCCATGTTTGAGAGGCCGGCTTTGCCGAGGAGACGGGCCGTGCCCTGGAGGAAGATCCGGTTCTCCCCCTCCCCCCGGTCGATGGACGTCTTGAGCAGATCGAGGAGCTTGTCGATCGCGTCCTCGTACTTGGCCCGGTATTTCGGAAGCTCCCGGACCAGAGCGTCGCGGACGGCGAGGATGGTCCGCCCCCGGAAGGTCTGATTGACGACCTGGGCGGCCCGGTCGAGCTCGGCCTGGGTCAAGGGCCTGGAGGACTCGAGCGTCTCCGTCAGGACCATGTGGAAGGGCGTCACCAGGATGACCAGGACGCGGCGGTCCGAGATCTTGACGAAGCGCAGGTGCTCGAAGGGCAGCCGGAAGATGTGCGGTGAGATAACGAAGCCCAGGTTGTCGGAGGAGTCGGCCAGGATCCGACAGGCCTGGATGAGCAGGGAGTCGAGGTCGGCGGTGCGATGGGGGAACTCCTCCTGGATGAGCGGCACTCGTTCTTCCGGCAAGGCCTTGTCGGCGAGCAGGCCGCCGACGTAATGGCGCAATCCTTTGTCGGTCGGGACGCGGCCGGCGGAGGTGTGCGGCTGGGACAGGAAGCCCATGGCCTCGAGCTTGACCATGATATTGCGCAAGGTCGCCGGCGAGGCCGTGATCCGCCGGGTCTGGCAGACCGCCCCCGAGCTCACCGGCCGGCCGGTGCGGACGAAGCAATCGACGACCAGGGCCAGAACCTTCCTGTCCTTGTCGCGCAATACAGACCTAGACATCCTTCCTCTGGTAGGTTTTTATAGCATTAACCCCGAGCGGGTGTCAAATGACTGAAAGTTAGCGGCTTAGGACCACCAGGCCGCGAACGCGGAAGTCACGCTCAAACCCAGGCTCCTGATCAGGCCGTGTCCGTCCCTGAGCTCCCGGGGACCGTTCAGCCGGAATAGGATCCAGGCGCCGATCCGGTCGGAGAACGCGAACTCAGGGTCCTCTTCCCGACCCTGGGAGCCTCCAGCGAAGCTGGCGTCGACCACCGTCCGGCATTCCTCGAGGGCCGCGGGCCCGTCCGGGTATTTCGCTGCTAGGGACTTTTCGATAGCATCCAGAACATCGTCGAGCTCCCGGCCCCGGAGGATCCGGTCTTGGACGAGACGCATGATCGCCGCGTAGACGCCTGCGACCGTCAGATAATACTGCCACTTCTCGGACCCGAAGCTCGTGATGTGGGGATGCTGGTCCAGGATCGGCTTGTAGGCCAGCATGGCGTTGGCTCCGGCGGCCCAGACGAGCTTGCCGGCCTGTTCCTTGTATCGATCGATGAGCGGCATGGGGGCCGTCCTTCAGTGGATCCTCAGGCCGGCGTAACCGACGACCTGGTCGTAGTCCCCCGTCGCGTCGCCCGAGGTCCGGTAGCGGACCAGCTCGGCCCCCGTCGCCCCCAGGGCGATGGCGGCGACCAGGGCGGCCGCCGTCGGCTGGAAGCCGCACATCGAGATCCGCTCCCGCACGACGGTATCGAAGAGGCCCCGCGGGTCGAGGTCGAGGACCTTGCGGACGGCCTTCATGTCCTTGGCTTCGGCCGTCTTCCGGTCGACGTAGTGGCTCATGTCGGTGCTGGCGACGATGAGCGTCCCCCGCCCGTCCTCCTTGATCGCCGCGGCCAGGGCCCGGCCGAGCGTCTCGAGCTCGGCGAAACCGGCCTCGGCGGAGACGCAGACGGGCACGAGCCCGGCGTCCGGCCGGAAGTACTGGATGAACGGCAACTGGACCTCGAGGGAATGTTCGAAGGCGTGGGCCTGTTCGTCCGCCTCGGCGAGCGGGCAGGCGGCGAGGATCCTGGCCGCCAGGACCTCGTCAATCGGCGTCTCTCCGAGCGGGGTCTCCCAGCTCCCCTTGGCCTGCAGGGCGAACAGGGGCCCGATCTCCCGATGGGCCGGTCCGAGAACGACGAAAACGGGGGGCATCGCGGTGGTCGAGAAGACCTCCCCGGCCACGGGCCCGGAGTAGACGTACCCGGCGTGGGGCGAAACGACCGCGATCGCCGGCCGGCGCTCCGCTCCGGGGACCGCGAAACCGGAGATCGTTTCCCGGAGCTTTCCCGCGCTCCCCGGGTAGAACTGGCCGGCGACGTATGCTTTCCGCTTCATAGGACTTGGCGCGCCTCCGCGAAACGCACCCCGTGGGCCTCGAGCTCCCCGAGGATGGGCTCATAGATCTCCGGCCGGACCGGCACCTGGACGCCGGTCACGGTGATCTTCCCTTCGAGGACGAGGCGGGCGCCGATCGCGGCCGGCAGGCCGACCGTCCGCGACATCGAGGAGTCCTCGCCGGGGACGCCGTAGTCGATGAGGGTGGAGACGATCCGCTCGTTGCGGCCCGAGGCCGTCGTGACCAGGAACTCGTGCTGGAGCACGATCATGTCCCTCTCCCCCGCCTCATACTTGAGCTTCTCGACCATCAGGGCCGACAGATTGTCGAGGGCCGAGCCCTTGGCGAGCGGGAGCGGCGTGGCTTCGAACAGGCCCAGCCAGTCCATCCGGTCGAGGACGGCGGAGCCGGACGCGAGCTCCAGCTTCGCGGCGACGGCGGCCCTGACGCCGGCGCCCGGGCCGGGCTGCGAGAGCTCCTTCATCAGGTCCAGGAAGCTTGCCCCCGACCGGTCCTTGGGGGCGTCATCGAGAAGCCCCAACTGGACCATCTTGCGGAGGGTTTCGCACCAGCCGGCGTAGCGGAGCGTGCCCCGAAAGACCGTTAAGGCTTCGGGGATTCCGTAAGTCTCGCGGTACGAGACCGAATCGCGGTTGGGATAGCCTTCGAATTCCCCGAGCCCCGGGATGGGAATGATCTGCGGCGACGCGAACAGGTCCTCGGCCGGGATGGATATGACGCGGCCGTCCTTGAGGTATTTGGCGGAGTTCTTCGAGGCCAGCAGGACGCCCCGCGGGCTCCACGAGAATTTGTATCCGAACGGATTGGTGTTGGCGTCCGGCGCCGGCAACCCGCCACACCAGGAGGTGAAGCCGGCGATCCGGCCGCCAGAGTCGTGGACCTCGTGGATGACCCGCATGGCCTCCATATGGTCGATCCCCGGGTCGAGCCCGAGTTCGTTGAGAAGGATGACGCCCTTGGCCCGGGCCGCGGCGTCGAACTCCCGCATGGCCGGGCTGACATAGGAAGCGGTGACCACGTGCTTGCCTTGGGCGATGGCCAACTCGGCGACGAGCGGGTGGAAGGTGTAGGGCACCATACTGACGACCAGGTCGGCCCGGCCGATGGCGGCGGAGAGGGCCTCGCGCTTGGAGATGTCGAGGTTCTCCGCCCGGCCGCGCGGGTGCCCGGCCACGAGCTTCTCGGCCCGCGCGAACTCCACGTCGGCGACGACGACCGAGAAATCCTCGAGGGCCAAGAGATATTGGACGAGGGGCCTGGCTACCAGGCCCGCGCCGAGGACGAGGACTTTCTTCATGACCGGCTCTCCTTCGAAGCGCCCCTTAGCCGAGGTGCTTCGCGAGATAGGCGAAATCGGGGGTGAGCTCCCCGCGGTAGACGATGACCGCCCGCCGCAGCACGTCCGGCAGGCCGCATTCGGCGAAGGGCCTGTCGAAGCGGGCCGCGGCGACGGCGGGCATGTAATCCTTCAGCTTGCCGCTGAAATAGGTCGACGACTCGAGGGGCAACTCCGCCGGCAGGTTGTAGACGGCCAGCACGGCCGGGCCCCGGCCGGTGAAGCCGGGCACGGCCTTGTCCTCGATCGGGTCGTAGACGTAGACCGGGCTCTCCGAGTCCGTGGGCATGACCGTGCACTCGATCGACCCGTTGATATCGCAGGTGATGTCGCCGACGACGCGGAGACGGGGCCGGGCGGCGCCGCCGTAGAGCCGCCTCAGGAAGGCCTTCGTGACGTATTTGGGGAACTTCGGCGTCCAGTAGATCCCGTTGACGAGGGCCGTCAGATCAGGCACGAAGTCCTCGGTCACCGGCCGGTAGCCTTCGGGGTGGTCATAATAATCTTGGAGATCGAAGCTCTTCGCCGGATCGATGGGCCGGACCATGTCCTCCTCGTGGAAGACCGTTTTGTAGAGGCGTCGGCCATCCCCGCCGCCGCGCTCGACCAGGGCCCGGACGTCGGCCGGCCGCACGGTCTCGACCGGCAGAAGGTCGAAGATCTCCTGGGCCCCCTGGGAGACGTGCCCGTAGCCGAAGAAGCCGACGACGAGCGGGTCGAGGCCGCGGGGCAGGCCCTCGGCCGCGATCTTGGAGCCCAGGCGAGCGACGGCTTCCTTGCCCTCGACCAGGTTGGCGTACCGGTGCGTGGGGTGGAGCGCCGTGAACGGGTTGGGCAGGCCCTCGGCCTCGAGGCGCCGGCCCAGGGTCCAGAGCGTGTCGATCATGCCGGCGTGCCCGGCGTAGTTGCCGAAATAGAGGACCCGCCGGCCCTTGTCGTCGACCATCCGCTCGTAGTCGATGACGGTGCAACCGAGCTCCAGGAACCTCTTGAGCATGGGCATGTTCTGGCTCTGGCCCTTGGCCGTATGGGAGAAGAACAGGTAAGTCTTGCCCTT
>JBFYNT010000316.1:0-6912 GCA_041304225.1 Candidatus Aminicenantota bacterium | reverse complement strand
CTTCGACACGCTCGCCTACCAGTACACCCGGAAGCCGCCCCGGCTCGTCCGGCCCCGGCCGAACGTCATCGTCCGCCTCTGCAGCATCGAGTGCTCGTTCGCCCGGCCGCTCGACCATCCGGTCAACTCGTCCTTCTTCGAGGACCTCGACGGCTGGTCGAAGATCGCCGGCCGGCTCTACGTTTGGGACTACACGACGGACTTCTCGCACTACGTCCAGCCCCACCCCAACTACGGCGTCCTGGGCCCGAACCTCCGGCTTTTCACGAAAAAGAGCGTCCGCGGGGTGTTCGAGCAAGGCGCCTATCAATCGTGGGGCTCGGAGATGGCCGAGCTCCGGGCCTGGGTCCTGGCCAAGCTGCTATGGGACCCGGCCCTCGACGCCGATGTCCTCCGCGAGGATTTCCTGAAGGGCTATTACGGGCCGGCGGCCGGGGCCATGGACGACTTCCTCGAGATCCTCGAAGCGGCCGTCGACCGGTCGGGCGACGCCCTGGGCTGTTATTCGCCCGCCGAAGCCGGGTTCCTGTCCCTCGACATCCTCCTTCGGTCGCGTCGTGTCCTGGACCGGGCGGAGAGGCGGGCGCGCCGTTCGGCGGAATACGGGCGCCGCGTCCGGCGGGCCGCCCTGCCGGTCGATTACGTGGTCATCACGCGCTGGGACGATCTCCGGGACGAGGCCCGCCGCTCGGGCCGTCCTTGGCCCTGGCCGGAGTCGCGGGCCGCGCTCCTCGAGCGCTTCCTCGCGGCCACCCGGGCGGAGGGCGTCACCATGATCTCGGAATGGCAAACCCTGGACGACTGGGCGGCCAAGGACGGCCGCAAGAAATGACGGCCGGGCCGGGCCTCTAGCGTCTGAAGAATGACGCCGGCACGGGGCTCTTCTTGATGCCCGGCCCGCTCCAAATGAGATCCAAGCCCATGTCGCCCGTGCTCTGGAAATAGACGATCTCGATCTCGTGCCAGCCCGCGGCGAGCGCGATCTCCGCTCCCTCTTCCGTCATGCCGTGGACGCCGTCGATGGCCACGACCTCCCGCCCCGCGACCGAGAGCTTCGAGCCGTCGTCGGAATTGAGGTAGAAGACGTAGACGCCGGTCCGGGGGGCCCGGATGAGACCGCGGAACCGGAGGGCGAACCTGCTCTTGCCGCCCCCGGCGGCGGCGTCGGGCCTGGCGACGGTCCCGCCGCGGAGCGCGGTCAGGGCGCCGAAGTCCGGCAGCTTCGCGAATGTCCCCTCGTAGTAATCATAAGCCAGGCCCCGGCCGGCCGGGACGGCCCCCGCCGGCGCGATGGGCTCCGCCCTCTTGAACGTCCGGCTCTCGACCAGGCTGGCCGTGCCGTCGGGCCAGAGGGCCCGGGCCTTGACCGTCGTCTCCCTGGTGATCTCGATGGGCTTCTCGTAGAGGATCGACTCGGGGGCGGGCTCGGAACCGTCAAGGGTGTAGCGGATGGTCGCCCCCGGCCGGGCCGCCAGCTCGACGATGACATAGGCCCCGACGAAATGCGTCTGGTCGGTCAGGAAGCGGGGCGGCGTGAAGCCCCGGTTGAGGATCGCGAAGCGGGCCGGATCGAGCTTGAGCACAGCCCGGTCGTAGGTCAGGAGGCCGTTGACCTCGACCTCGCAGTCGCTCGTCTGGGTGTAGACGGCCGCCGCGAGGCCCTTGTCGGCGAGCGGATAGAGCTTCTTGATGAGATCGGCGTAGCGCGTCTCGTAGGCCCCGGTGTCGTCGAAGTTCCGGTAGCCCCAGTTCCCTTCCGCCTGCCAGAGGTGCCCGGTGAGGGGCAAACCGAGACCGCCGAACTCGCCGAGCACGGCGGCCCGCTTCTCCTCGACCTTGGGCATGTCCGGGCCGGGATAGCTGTGGATGTCGACCGTGTCCCCGACTCCTTTGTCCGTCCAGCCGCTGACGCTGTTGACCAGCCGGGTCGGGTCGGTGCTCTTCGTCCAGGCCGCGATGCGTTCGGTATCGTACTGGCCCCAGCCCTCGTTGAACGGCACCCAGACGACGATCGAGGGATGGCCGCGGAGCGCGTCGATCGCCGCCTTCCACTCGCCCTCGAACTGGGCGTCCCTGGCGGCCAGGGCGTCGGGGGCCTGGGCGTCCCTTTTGAACAGGGCGCTCGGCATGTCCTGCCAGACGAGCAGGCCGAGCTTGTCGCACCAATAGTAGAGCCGGTCCGGCTCGATCTTGACGTGCTTGCGGAGCATGTTCATGCCCAAGGCCTTGATCGTCTCGAGGTCGGAACGGAGGGCGGCGTCGGTCGGGGCCGTGTAGAGGCCGTCCGGCCACCAGCCCTGGTCGAGCGGGCCGAACTGGAAGAGAGGCTCGCCGTTGAGGAGGAGCCGGTTGAAGCCCTGGCGGTCCTTGCCCAGGGTGATCTCGCGCAGGCCGGCGTAGCTCGCGACGGCGTCGATCTCCTGCCCCTCTTTCGCCAGCGAGACCTCGACGTCGTAGAGCGCCGGGTCGGACGGGGACCACAGCTCCGGCCGGTCGATCCCGACGACGGCCGGGAGGGACGCGGGGCCCCGGGCCGAGCCGGCCGTCGCCCCGTTCCGCTTGACCGTCACCGTCAACGAGGTCCCGGCCGCTTCGCCGGCGATCCGGGGCGCGAACGTCAGGGTGCCGCGTTCGATATCGGGGGTGATGTCGAGGCGGGCGATGTGCGTCTCGGGCACGGGCTCGAGCCAGACCGTCTGCCAGATGCCGGTCACGGCCGTGTAGAAGATGCCGTGCGGCGTCATGACCTGCTTGCCGCGGGCGATGCCGCGGTCGTCCTCGTCGGTCGGGTCCCAGACCCGCAGAACGATCTCCTGGTTCGCGCCCTTCTTGAGGAGCCCGGTGACGTCGTAGGAGAACGGGTCGTAGCCGCCGCGATGGGTCCCGGCCTCGCGGCCGTTGACCCAGACCGTGCTTTCCCAATCGACGGCGCCGAAGTGAAGGAGGACCCGGCGGCCGCGCCAGGCCTTGGGCACCTCGACCGTCCTCCGGTACCACAGGGCCTTGCCGATGCCGACCGGCTTGCCGACGCCCGAGAGCGCGGATTCGACCGCGAAAGGCACCAGGATCTTCCCGTCCCAGGCCTCGGGGCGGCCGGCCTCACGGCCCGTGATGGCATAGTCCCAGAGGCCGTTCAAGTTCGCCCAGTCCGGGCGGGCCAGCTGCGGCCGGGGATATTCGGGCAGGGCGTTGGCCGGTCCGACCTCGGACGCCCAGCGGGTCATGATCTTGTCCCCGGCGGGCTTCCAAACCGCGGCCGGCTCGGATTTACAGGCGGCGAAGGCGCCGGCGAGCAGGAGGAACGACAGAACGGCGGCAGGGGCTCTCTTCATGGCGGCACTCCTATCGACGCATTAGTAGATCATCCCGCGCGGGTCTGTCAATCGATTTGAAATCGAGGCGCGATTCGCATAGAGTGGGCTTCCCGAAGGCGAGGAGAGCCATGAACGCAGACGAGAAGGCCGTTATCCTGGAGCATCACAATCCCCAGGTCCGGGCCCGCTTCCCGATGATCGACCGCGATGCCGGCGGCCGTCCGCGGACCTACCTCAACACCGGCGCCGGCAGCCTGACCGTCGACTCGGCCGCCGAGGCCGCGCGCGACGCGCAGGGCAGGCTCAATCCGATGCCCGGCGTCGTCTGTCCCGGCGAGGCGGAGACGGCCGCCCTGCACGCCCGGGTCCGGGACCTGGTCGCCGATTTTCTCCACGCCGGAAGCGGCCGGGAGATCAGCTTCCACCTGTCGGCCACGGCGGCGCTTTTCGATCTGGCCTTCGGCCTCCGCGGCGTCCTCGACCCGGCCGCCAATCTCGTCGTCACCGACCTCGACCACATGGCCAACGTCTCGCCCTGGGAAACGGTCTTCGCCGAAGGCCTCGGCCGGGAGGTCCGGCGGGCCCGCGCCACCGCGGAGGGGACACTCGAAGTCGCCCACCTCCTCTCGGCCGTCGATTCTCGGACGGGCCTGGTGGCTCTGACGTCCGCGTCGAACGGCACGGGCTCGGTGGTCCGCCTGCGCGAGGTCGTTTCCGAGCTCCGCCGTATCGCCCCCGGCTGTCTTGTCGCCGTCGATGCCGTCCACCACGCCCCCCATGGGCCGCTCGACGTCCAGGAAAGCGACATCGACTTCCTGGTGTTCTCCGGCTACAAGGTCTTCGGCCCCATGCTCGGCGTGCTCTGGGGCCGGGCCGCGCATCTGGAGAGTCTCCGCCCTTACCGCGTCGAGACGAACAAGCCCGTCCTGCCCGGCAAGATGGAGATGGGTATGCTCAACAACGCCGCGTTGGCCGCGCTCGAAGCCGCGCTGACTTATCTCCTTTGGCTGGCCGATCTGGCGGCCGGTCCCGGCGCCTCCGCCGCGGACCGGGCTTCTCAGTTCCGCTCGGTGATGGGTTCGATCGCCGCCTACGAAGCGGGGCTCTCCCGGCGCGTCCTCGAGGGCTTCCGCGGGCTCCCCGCCGGCCGCCTGGCCTGCTTCGGCATCACCGATCCGGATCGTTGCGGAGAACGCGTCCCGACCTTCGCCTTCGACGTCGCCGGGCTCACGGCGACAGAGGCGAAACGGCGATTGTGGGAGGAGCACGCGATCCAGATCGCCGACGGCAACCACTATTCGGCCGCGGTCACCCGCCACCTCGGCCGCCCCGAAGGCATCTGCCGGGCGAGCTTCGCCCACTACGACAACGCCGCCACGGTCGACCGGTTCCTGGAGGCCGTCGCCCGCCTCCGGTGACGACGGGGCATCCCCGTCCGAAACAGGTTGAACATTCGCCGCGAAATCCCTAGAATAGGTCTTCCTTGACCAAAATGAGACCCACGCCAAAGTGCCTGATCCCGGCCTGCCTGCTAGCCCTCGTCCTGGGCCTCGCGGCCGCCGAGGCGCCGCCGAGTCCCCGCGTCGTCATCGCCACCGAGAAGGGCGACATCGTCGTCGAGGTCGACCTCGGCCGCGCCCCGGTCACGGCGGCCAATTTCCTCCGCTATGTGGACGCCGGGCTCTACGACGGCTCGACCTTCCACCGGACCGTGACCCTGGCGAACCAGCCGGACAACAAGGTCAAGATCGAGGTCATCCAGGGCGGCCAGCTCGAGGAAGCGAAGGAATTCCCGCCGATCGCCCACGAGACGACGCTCGTGACGGGGCTCCGTCACCTCGACGGGACCATCTCCATGGCCCGGTCGGCGCCAGGCAGCGCCACGTCGAGCTTCTTTTTCTGCGTCGGCGACCAGCCCGATCTCGACTTCGGCGGCCGGCGCAACCCGGACGGCCAGGGTTTCGCCGCCTTCGGCCGCGTCGTCACGGGTATGAACGTCGTCCGGGCCATCCAGGCCCTGCCGGCCGATGGCCAGACCCTCGCGTCTCCGGTCCGGATCGTCTCGGTCCGCCGCCTCGAACGAGCCCCAAAAGCCCCCCGGAACGGATTGAACAAGGAGTAACCTGATGAGAAAACGCTCGATGCCCGTCGTCCTCACCGGAATCCTGCTGGCCCTGCTCATGGCCGGGCAGGCCTTCGCCCAGCAGGCCGCCGCGCCCCAGAAGCTCGTCGGCAAGGCCCTCTACGAGAAGCTCCAGCGGGAAGGCCGCCGGTTCATGGGCCCTCCGGGCGCTCCCGGCGGATTCGCCTGGGCCATCGACGGCAAGGGCTCTTACGCCTTAGAGGACGGGACCTTCAAGCGGACGGACTTCGCGACCGGCGATAAGGCGCCTCTCTTCGACGACGCCAAGATCATCGCGGCCGTCAACGCCATGACCGGCCGCCAGGAGGTCAAGCTGCCCTTCAACCGCTTCCAGTACCTGGACGGCGGCAAGCGGATCCAGTTCCAAGCCTTCAACAAGGTCTTTCTCTACGATCTCGCCGCCTCGAAGCTCGTCGCCTACGAGCCCGAGCGGTCCATCACCGGGGTCCGCGGCCGCGGTTACGGCGACGTCCTCTCCCCCGACTTCAAATACCGGGCCTACACCCGGGGCTTCAACCTCTTCGTCAAGGACATGGACGGCGCGGAGACGGCCCTGACGGCCGACGGCACGGAGGACCTCCGCAACGGCTTCCCCGACTGGGTCTACCCCGAGGAGCTGGCGCAGTACGAGGCCTTCTGGTGGTCGCCGGACTCTAAGAAGATCGCCTTCATGCAGTTCGACGAGAAGCCGGTCACGAAGTACCCCATCGTTCACGACGTCCAGCCCATCCCCCGCTTCGAGCTCCTCGGCTATCCCAAGCCCGGCGGCAACAACCCCATCGTCCGCCTGTTCATCGTCGATGTCGCCTCGAAGAAGATCGTCCGTCTCGAGACGGGCGACGACCTCGACGTCTACCTTTACCGGGGCAAATGGACCGCCGACGGCCGGGAGTTCACCTACCACCGGCTGAACCGCTTCCAGAACAAGGTCGAGCTCTTCGCCGCCGACCCGGCCACCGGCAAGACCCGCCTCCTGCTCGCCGACACCGATCCCTGCTACATCGACGAGTCGACCGACCTGTGGTTCCTTTCCGACAACCAGCGCTTCCTGTGGACCTCGGAACGGAGCGGCTGGCGCGAGATCTATCTCTACGACATGGCGGGCAAGCTCCTCAAGCCTCTCACCAACGCCAAGCTGCCCGTGAGCGCCATCCTGGGCGTCGACGAAGCCCGGGGCTGGGTCTACTTCGGCGGCTCGGAGGCCAACGGCACGGAGAGCCATGGCTACAGGGTCAAGCTCGACGGCACGGGTTTCGCGAGACTGACCAAGGAACCCGGAACCCACCGGGTCTCCCTCTCCCCCACCTTCGACTACTGGACCGATTCGTTCCAGAGCTTCGACCAGCCCGCCAAGACGACGCTCTACGCCTCGGACGGCAAGGCGATCAAGGTCCTGAACGAGACGGTCCTTTCGAAGGAATTCCTGGGTTACGGGCTCATCAAGCCCGAGCATTT
>JBFYNT010000315.1:0-12212 GCA_041304225.1 Candidatus Aminicenantota bacterium | reverse complement strand
TCGACGACATCCGGGCGACGCTGGCCGCCGGCGAGATCGGCCGGGTCCGCTTCCGCGACCTCCTCGAGCCCGGCCTGATCAGGGTCCTCGTCGTCGGCGTCGTCCTGGCCGTCTACCAGCAGTGGTGCGGCATCAACGTCATCTTCAACTACGCCCAGGAGATCTTCACGGCCGCCGGGTACGGCGTGAGCGATGTCCTGTTCAACATCGTCGTCACCGGGACCGTCAACCTGGTCTTCACCTTTGTCGCCATCCGCCTCGTCGACCGCGTCGGCCGCAAGCCCCTGATGATCGCCGGCTCGGCCGGGCTGGCGGTCGTCTTCGGGCTGATCGGGGCGAGCTATGCCCTGCACAGCCGCGGCCTCCACATCTTGATCCTGGTCCTCGTCGCCCTGGCCCTCTACGCCCTGTCCCTGGCCCCCGTGACCTGGGTCCTCCTCTCCGAGATCTTCCCCAACCGCATCCGCGGCGCGGCCATGTCGGTCTCGACCTTCTCGCTCTGGGCGGCCTGCTTCGTCCTGACCTACACCTTCCCGCTCCTCAACAAGGGGCTCGGCCCGGCCGGGACCTTCGGGATCTACGCCGGGATCAGCGTCCTCGGCTTCCTCTTCATCAAGTCCCGGGTCCGCGAGACCAAGGGCAAGACCCTCGAGGAGATCGAGGGCCAGCTCGGCGGCGGATGAAGGAAGGGAAATCCGGATGAGCGAACCGCTGATCCCGCCAGCCGGAGACCTCGGAGCCCCTCCCGCGGCGAGAGAGGCCGGACCTATCCGCAGGCTCTACCGTGAAGAGCGGGAGGCCTGGCGACGGCATTATAAGAAGTACTTCAAACACGCGGCCCGGGCCCTGGGCCTGGGCTTCGTCGGCGGCTTCCTCTATTTCCTGATCTGGCCGGCCCAAGAGCGGAAGGCCCTCGAGCTCGTCGTCAACGCCCTCAAGGACATCCGCCTCGAAGGGTCAGCGCTCGTCCTGGCCCTGACCCTGTTCTACCACAACGCCCGGGCCTCGGTCCTGGCGGTCGCGGCCGGCGTAGTCCCCTTCCTCTTCCTGCCCATCCTCGATCCCTTGGTCAACGGGGCGGTCCTGGGGCTTCTGGCCTCGGTCTCCAAGCACAACGGCCTCGACGTCCCCCGGATCATCCTGACCCAGATCATGCCGCACGGCGTCTTCGAGCTGACCGCCGTCTGCTACGCGACGAGCCTGGGCCTGTATCTTTCGGCCGGGATGGGGAAGAAAGCCGGGGCCGCCAGGAGGGCGCGCCGGACCCGCAAGACCGGGGAAGGAGCGGCTCTCGCGGCGCCCGCGGCCGCGGCTGCACTGAGCGGGACGGAGCCGAAGAGCCCTTGCGAGGCCGGGCTCTTCCGCGACTTGGTCCGTTCGTTCGTACTGGTCGTGCTGCCGCTCCTCCTCGTCGCCGCGCTCGTCGAGGGCTTCATAACGCCCCATCTGCGCTGAGGAAGCCGGCTCGACGGCGTCCCCCTTACTTCACCGAGAACTTATGGATTGTGGTGGAGCGGAGCGTCCGCCCCGGCTCCAGGATGGTCGACGGGAAATTCGGGTGGTTCGGCGAATCGGGGAAATGCTGGGTCTCGAGGCAGAAGGCGAAGTGCTTGTGATAGGCCTTCCCGCCCTTGCCGACGACCGTGCCGTCGAGGAAATTGCCCGTGTAGAGCTGGATGCCCGGCTGGTCGGTCCAGATCTCGAACGCCCGGCCGCTCTCCGGCTCCTCGACCCGGGCCGCCAGGGCAAGGGTCCCGCCGCCGCTCCGCAGGACGAAGTTGTGGTCGTAGCCGCCCTCGACCCCGGCGATCCGTTCGCCGATCGCGTGGGGCGCCGTGAAGTCGAACGGCGTCCCGGCCACGGGCAGGATCTCGCCCGTCGGAATGAGGTTGGCCGCGGAATCGACCGCCGTCAGGGCGTCGGCCTCGAGCCGCAGGACGTGGCCGAGGACATCGCCCTGCCCCTCGCCCTTGAGGTTCCAGTAGGCGTGGTTGGTCAGATTGACCGGCGTCTTCTTGTCCGTTACAGCCTCATAGTCGATGCGCAGCTCGTCGGCCTCGGACAGGGTGTAGACGACCGTGACCGAGAGGTTCCCGGGGAAGCCCTCCTCCCCGTCCTTGCTCAGATACGTCAATTTGACGCCGGCGCCGCCTGCGCTCCGGACCGGCTCCGCCGTCCAGACGACCTTGTCGAAGCCCCTCATCCCGCCGTGCAGGGTGTTGCCGTTGTTGTTCGGGGGCAGGGCGTATTCCTTTCCGTCGAGGGTGAAGCGGGCCTTGGCGATGCGGTTGCCGTAGCGGCCGATGATGGCCCCGAAATACGGGTGGGTTCCCAGATAGCCGGCCAGGTCGTCGAAGCCGAGGGTGACATCGGCCAGGACGCCCTTGCGGTCGGGGACCTTGAGCGAGACCAGGATCGCCCCGTAGGTCGTGATCCGGGCCTCGAGCCCGGCCTTGTTGACGAGCGTATAGACGTCGACGGCCGTGCCGTCGGCCAGCCGCCCGAAGAGCTCTTTTCGGACTTCCATCGTCGGACCTCCTTTTTTGGCCGCGGTCGCCTGAGGCGCTTCGGTCCCTTTCTTGCAGGCCGGGACGAGCGACGCCAGGACGACGGCGAAAGCCGCCAGGGCCGTCTTCCGTAGGGACATTTTCATGATCGCCTCCGCGAATCGAGGGAGCTGAAGCCTTTATTTATATTAAAGACAGGGCCATTTCAACTCTCTCTCCGCGCCCGGTAGGCGGAATGGCTGGGACACGATGCGGGAAAATCGGGAACACGATCCCTTTTCGGGAGAAAAGGGTCATGTCCCCATTTTCCCTCTGTCCCCATTTTCCCCGTGTCCCCCGCTCGGCCTTCCGGCGGAATTCCGAGAAGCCTGATTTCCTCCCGGGCTCGCTCCTCTCGCCCGGGAACAGTTGACCCCCGTCCCTAAGTATGATAATCCTAAGGCGTATATCTATGGCTGAACTCGTCGGGACCACCCTCAAGCACTACCGCGTCGAGACCCAGCTCGGCAAGGGCGGCATGGGCGTCGTCTACCGGGCCAGGGACACCCGCCTCGACCGCCCGGTGGCCCTCAAGATGATCACGCCGGGCCTCATCGCCAATCCCGAGCGCCGGGCCCGGCTCCTGCTCGAGGCCCGTTCGGCCGCGGCCGTCTCCCATCCGGCCATCGCCCAGGTCTACGACATCGACGAGGTCGACGGCAACCTGTTCATCGCCATGGAGTTCGTCGACGGCCGGACCGTCACCAAGCTCGTCGCCGACGGCGAGCTCGACCTTCTGGCGGCCATCGAGATCGTCCTCCAGGTCGCCGAGGGCCTGGCCAAGGCCCACGACGCGGGCATCCTCCACCGCGACATCAAGACCGACAACATCATGGTCACCAAGGACGGCCACGCCAAGCTCCTCGACTTCGGCCTGGCCAAGCTCGTCGAGCCCGGCACGGACGCGCCCGAAGGGCCGGCCCTGATGTCCCGCACGCTGACCCAGGGCCGGGTCCAGACCATCCCCGGGGCGGTCATGGGCACGATCAACTACATGAGCCCCGAGCAGGCCCGCGGCAAGGAGCTCGACAGGCGCAGCGACATCTTCTCGCTGGGCACCGTCCTCTACGAGATGGTCACCTCGGAGCTGCCGTTCAAGGGCGAGACCCCCCTCGACACCATGCACGCCATCGCCTACGAAGAGGCCCGGCCGGTGACCATCGTCCGCCGCAACCTCACGCCCGAGCTCCACCGCATCGTCTTCCGCTGCCTGCGCAAGAACCCCGAGGACCGCTATCCCGACGCCCACGCCCTGGCCGCGGACCTCAAGCGCCTGAAGCAGGACCTCGAGACGGGGACGCGGACCAAGATCCCGGTCGCCGACCGCATCCGCAGCTGGGGCGCCTGGTTCCAGACCTCGTTCCCGGGCGGTTATAAAGGCATGGCCATCCTGTTCGCGGGGATCGCCCTCGCGGCCGTCCTGGTGGCCATCAACTTCAACTGGGGCGCCCTTATCGGCCCGGCCTTCATGGGCCTGTTCCTCTATCGCTTCATCCGCAACCGGAAGAAGCGGCTCATCGCCGCCTTCGCCAAGAAAGTGGGGAGGTTCCCGGAGGTCCGGCTGGTCACCGCCCGGGACGACCGCGTGACCGTGGTCGTGGACAAAGCCCCGGCCAAGGTCTACCTCCGCATCACGGCGCTCGTCGACGACCTCAACCGCAGCCTGTTCGTCGGCAGGGACGTCAAGGCCGAGGTCCGGACCGAGCTCCCCGAGGAGGAAGCGCAAGCCCTGCTCCGGCAGGTGGGCGTCATCTACGCCCGCGAGGAAGCCGCGCCTACTTCTTCATCTTCTCGACCGCGGCGATCGTCGCCCTGACGGTCCCGGCCTCCGGGTTCTCCGGATCGAGCTCCACGAACTTGCGCAGGTTCGCCAGCGCCTTGTCGAAGTCGCCCTTGTTGAGGAACGCCAGGCCGAGCCGGTGATAGGGCTTCGGCCACTCCGGCTTGATCTTCGCCGCCATCTCGAAAAAGGCGACGGCCTCGTCGATCCGCTGGTTCGAGAAGAAGATCTCGCCCACGTTGTAGGCGGCGGCGGGATCGTCCGGCGAGATCTCCAGGGCCCGGCGGAAAGCCAGCTGGGCGGCCTCGAGGTCGCCCTTCCTCAGGGCGACTTCGCCCAGTCCGGACAGGGCCCGGAGCGAGGTTTCCATTTTTTTCCTCGGGTCTCCCTGGTCCTGGGCGGCCTGGTCAAGGACGGCCCGGAACTCGGCCTCGGCCCGGTCGAGGTCGCCCTTTTTCAAGCAGGCCGTGCCGATGTTGAGGCGAACGCCGTAGATCTCGGGGTATTTCGCCGCGAATTCCTCGAAAGCGGCCAAGGCCTCGTCGGCCTTCCCCTCGCCGAGGAGCCTGTTCCCCCGATCGAGGAGCGAAGCGGCCTCCGTGTCCGTCCGGGGGCTCGCCCCCGCGGCCGAGGTCCGCTTCATCGTCAGCTTCACGGGCGGATTGGCCTTCAGCTGGCTGACGGGAAGCTCCGTGTAAGCGCCGACGAAGCCGTCCTTGGAGGCCGTCACCCGCCAGGTCCCGGAGCCCAGGCCGGCCACCGCGAAATGGCCCTTTCTATCCGTCTTGCTCTCGAGCCGGGTGGTCCCGGGGACGATCTGGGCGGTCACCAGGGCGTCGGGGATGCCGGCGCCGTTCTCGTCGACCACGTCGCCGCTGATGCGGCCCCGGCCGAGGCTCTCCTGGGCCGGGATCGCCGCCGCCAACAGGAGCAGGGCTATGGAACAGGTTATCAGCCGTTTCATTGTCGTCTCCGTTCGCTGTCTATTTGCGCTTCTTGAGCGCGTCGACCTTGGCCCGGATGCCGGGCTGGTCCGGACTGAGCTCGAGGGATTTCGTGAAGGCCGCCAGGGCCTCGTCCGTCTTGCCTAGTCCCAGGTGACACTCCCCGATCAGGTTCATGAGCGAGGCGTTGACGCCGTAGTGGGCGACGGCCCGGTCGAGGAGCTCGACGGCCCGCCCGAATTCCCCGACCCGCCTCAGGGCCTCGGCGATGAGGACGAAAGTCTCGTACTTGGCCGTCCGGGCGGGATCGGCGAAGGGCCCGAGGATCCGGGCGGCGGAGGCCGCGTCCTCGAGGGCCAGGTAGACCCGGGCCAGGCTCCCGGCCGCCTCCTCGGATCCCGTCTTGCGCTGGAAGGCCCGCTCCAGGAACACCCGGGCCTCCTCGTACCGACCAAGGTTGAAGAGCTGGGCGCCGAGCATCTCCGCGTAGACCGGGTCCCCGGTGTCAGGCAGGACGCGCGACGAGAACCAGGGCCGCGGCACGGCTTCGGCGAAGCTCAGGTCGAACTCCTCGGAGGACGCGACGACCTCGGTCCCGCCGCTCGCGACCGAGACCCGGACCTCGTAATGGGCCGGCGGGAAGTCGGCCAGGGCCACCTCTTCGAGGGCCACGGGCAGCTCGGGATACTCGGACGGCTTGCGGCGGATATCCCGGAAGGGCTGGCCGTCCTTGAGGAAGGCCGTCCGGATCTCGCCGGAGGCGGCCAGCTCGGGCGACAGGTTATTGAGCTGGAAGACCACGGCCAGGGTGTCCTGCTTGGTGAAGACGCGTCCGGGCTGGCAGTAGATCTGGAAGGGACCGACCCGGAAGGCCTTCATCCGCCGGGCCGCCGGCTCCAGCCGGACGACCCGGTAGCCGAGGAGCGGCTGGGTCAGCTCGACGGCGGCGCCGAGCTGCGGGATGCGGAGCGCCCTCTCGACGGACGTGAACTCCTTCGAGGCCTCGTTCTTGATGAGCACCGACAGCTCGTAATCGCCGCCGAACAGGGGGAAGAGGTCCTGGAAATCGAAGGGCGCGCGCGCGGCCCCGCTCATCTGCTCTTCGGAGAGCTTCAGGGAGACGGTCTTGTCGAACTGGTGGATGAGCCGGCCGTCGGGCGAGGTCACCCGGCCGTTGACCTGGAGCGTCGTGGAGTACTCGCCGTCGTACAGGTTGACCGACAGCCGCCGCGGCTCGATGGCGTAGTGGACGAAATAGGACCCGGACGGGTCGCGGAAGACCTTGATCAGGCTGTCGCTCTCGAGGTAGTTGGCCGTGTACTCGACCTCGACGATGTCCTTGTATTGCAGGAACTTCTGGGCGTAGCGGGCCTCCACGGTGCGGGCCGGTGTGGATTCGATGCGCTGGATGAGGATGTCGGACGACATCGTCGGACGGCCGATCGCGGCCGCGCTCTCGCCGGGGATGAGGGACAGCGACACGGCGGCCAGGCTCGGCTCGATCTCCCGCAGCTTGTTGTAGGCCGTGGCGTATTCCGGGCCGCCGAACCAGCCGGAGAGCAGGGCCTGGGGGCCGTCTCCGACCGGGCTGTAGAGCTTGTACTCGCCCCGTCCGCCCTCCTTGAAGAAGACCAGGTTGAAGCCGGCCGGGAGGCCGACCGTCGTCAGACCCTGATAGAACCAGACCTCGGTGTCGTAGGTCGAGGACTTGCCCTCGAACCGCTGGATGTCCTGCGGTTCGCCCAGGATGATGTACATACGGCCTCGGTCGGTGCGCCAGCCGGGCTTCGGCGCGTCGCGGCCGAGGTAACGGTTGGCGTGGGCGATGCGGCGCTCGTGCTCGATCTTGGACTCGTTCTCCGGCGTGCCGGGGTTGGGGTCCCGCTGCTTCCAGAAAGCCTCGATGAACAGGTCCCGCTCCCGGTCGGTCGTGAGCTTGAGGAAGACGTCCCGCTCCATCGGGGCGACGATGTACGCGGCCTCTTCGTCGAGCCAGGTCCGGTACCGTTCGGGGAGCTTCGGCTTCTGTGCCTTCTGTCCGGCCGGCGGACCGGCGGCGGCCGCGACGGCGCCGAGGACGAAGAGGCCGAGGAGCGTTGCGGCGAGCGTGCGTTTCATACGGGATCCTCTCTCTATCCGGTCATTCCCAGCGGGTCCTCAGCCGGGCCAGCTCGACCCCGGTGGCCGCGTTGAGGACCTGATGGAGGAACGCGGGCCGGCCGTCCTCCCCCGCGGCGCGCCGGACGGCGGAGACGATCTCTTCGCCGTAGAAGGCCTCGGCCCGGTAGGAGACCTCGATCTCGGCCGGACGGCCCGTCTTCAGGACGTCGGGGGGCATGGCTTCGAGGGCCCATTGGACATAAACCGCGTTGTTGACGTGGCGGTTCCAATCGATGTGGTTCGACTCGACCCGGAAGCGGACCTCGGCGTCGCGGGCGTCGGGTACGGGCAACGAGTCGAACGGATCGTCCAGGGCCCGACGGTCGATGGCGTAGGGGATGGCGATGGCCTCGTCCACCTTGACGGGCTGCTTGCCGTCGAGCGCGATGACCATCCAGGAGCTCGTCGCCGACAGGACCGGGGCGCCGTTCCCGTCCGCGACCTCGAAATCGCGGAGCGCGAAGTAGCCGTGCTTGCCCGAGGGCCAGGTGGTGACCTCGAGCCGCGCGCCTATCGAGGGATAGCGGTGGATGACGATATGGTAGCGGGACAGCACCCAGGTCATCCGGCGTTTGACCAGGTCGGGGACGCCCACTCCCAGACGTACGGCGTGCTCCCCGGCGGCGTCCTGCAGGTAGTTGAGGAGCGTCGAGGCCTTGGCCAAGCCCCGGGCGTCGGTTTCGTAGCTGTGGACAACGTATTCCTTGATGAAGATCATGTCCGTGTCGAGCATATCGTTATTATAGAGCATTTCCCGGCCGATTCCCGCCTTCCGGGCGAGTAATCTGTTGCCTGAGGCCGGCCGTAAGATATAAAATATATCGCACTTGGATCTTTTGTGCTAGGAGTCGATATGTGCGCATCGAAGAAGCTGCTCCCGCAGGCCCTTTCCGCCCTCGTCCTGGCCGCCGTGATCGGCCTGGCTTCGCTTCCCCTCGCCGCCGAAGATTTTTCCTTCCCGGTCCCCCGCTCCCGGACCGACCTCGAACAGGCCCTGAAAGCCCAGGCCGGTGCCGTCCGCGGCCGGATCGGCGTCCTCGTCAAGCACGTCGAATCGGGGGAGACTTTCGGACTCCGCGAAGACGAGCGCTTCCAGCTGGCGTCTGTGTTCAAGATCCCGGTCCTCCTCACCCTTCACAAGCAGATCGCGCTGGGCAAGGTCTCCCTCGACGACCGCGTCAATTTCGAAGAGCGGATGAAGACCTACGGCAGCGGGCTGCTGACCTCGATGAAGCCCGGTCTCAACATCTCCGTCCAGGACCTCCAGCTCCTGATGATGGCCCGGTCCGACAACACGGCCACGGACATCCTCTTCCGCCTCGTTACGCCCGAGGTCATCGCCTCCTACATGGCCGAGCTGGGGCTCAAAGCGACGACCGTCGACTATGACACGCGCCAGCTCATCCTGGGCTATCTCGGCCTCGATCCTCAGAAGCCGATGACGATCGCCGAGCTCGACGCCCTGCCCGCGTCCGTCTGGACGGACAAGGGCCGGCTGGCCGCCGAGAAGGCCTTCGAGACGTCCCTCCATAACACCTCCACGCCCCGCGAGATCGCCCTCCTGCTCGAGAAGTGCGTCAAGGGGGAGGTCGTCGACCGGGCCACGAGCGACCGCGTCCTGACCACGATGAAGAACCACACAGGGGCCGAGCTCATCCTGCGCTACCTGCCTTTCGGCACCGAGATCGCCCGCAAGGGCGGCAGCCTGGCCAAGGACGGCGGGGACTCGGTCCTGCTCGACGCCGGCGTCGTCTGGCTGCCCGAGAAGGCCGGTACGCTGATCGTCTGCCTCTTCGGGAACGACCTCCATGAGATCCACTACGAGATCAAGCACAAGATGGGGGTCATGGCCCGGGCGGCGTACGATTACTTCCTGGAAAAGAACCGGAAGCCCGGAAGATCCTGATCCCGGCTCAGCCCTTCTGGAAGAAGATCTGCTGGATCTTGCCGTCGGGGGTCCGGTACATCAGGACCTTGAGGGCCCCCGCCGCGAACTCGAGCCGGGTCGTCGAGACCTCCATGCCGCCCCGCTCGCCGATCGATTCGACGACCGCGCCGGTCGGCGCGCCGTACGCCTTCATGCGGGCCGAGGCGGCCGGGATGACGGCGTCCCTGAGGTAGAAGGAGAACTCCTCCCCGAGCAGAGAGCGGTCCACCTTCCCCTGCCGCAGGGCCTCGAAGAAGGCCCGGGCCTGGTCCGCGGCGGGCGGCCCGGCGACGGCCGGGATGCCCGCCTTCGGGCCGGGAGGCTTGGGCTTGTCCTTGGCCGCGGCGGCCGGCGGCGCCGCCGGCTTGGGCAGCACGAGGGCGATGAGCTCGCCGTAGACCGCGTTGGTGTCGCTGTAGGACGACAGGTTCGAGAACAGGATCGCGGCCGAGCGGGTCGACGGAACGACGATATTCAGGGCGTGGAAGCCGTTGACCGCCCCGGAGTGGGACAGGAAGGCCACGCCGCCCCGCTCGCCCATGGCCAAGCCGCAGCCGTAGCTCGAGAACGTCCCGTCGTTCAAGCGGCGCGGAGAGGTCATCAGCTTGAACGACTCCGGCTTCAGGACCTTGCCGTCGACGAGAGCCAGGTCCCAGGCGGCCAGGTCGGCCGGCGTGGAGAAGAGAGCTCCGGCGGCCGCGACCCAGCCTTGTCCCTCCAAGGGCACGATCTCCGGCGCGCCGAGCCAGAAGGACATGTGGCCGCGGGCGCAGTCCGGGCCGAGGGGATCGGGCTCATAGGCGGTGTGGGCCATCCCGAGCGGCCGGAGGATCCGCCGGGCCAGGAAGGCCCCGAACGGCTCGCCTCCGGCCTTTTCGACGATCCTGCCCAGGATGAGGAAACCGGTGTTCGAGTAGGAGTAGCGCGAGCCCGGCTCGAAGTCGAGCGGCCGCGTCCCGAACCGGCGGATGACCTCGTCGCTGGCGATGGCCTGGGCCATGGGCCGGTCGACGAAGTCGAGCGGATAGTAGTCGGGATAGCCCGAGACGTGGTTCATCAGGTCGAGCAGGGTGATCTCGGAGGCCCGGGTCAATCCGGGGTACCATTTAGCGACCTTGTCCGTGACGGCCAGCTTGCCGTCCTCGGCCAGGAGCAGGACGCAGGCCGCGGTGAACTGCTTGGTGATCGAGCCGACGGCGAACAGCGTGTCCGGGGCGACGGGTTCTCCCGTCTCGACGGACCGCGTGCCGAAACCTTCGGCGAGGACGGTCTTCCCGTGCTCGACGACGGCCACCGAAAGGCCGACCAGGCCGCGGGTCTTGAGCAACTCGACGACCCGGGTCCGGACGCCCGCCGGATCGATGTCCGGCGCGGCGAAGGCCGCGACGGCGGCGGCCAGGGAGAGGAAGAGGAAGGCGGCCGCGGCGGCCGCTGGAACGCGCAAGCGAGATCTGTTCATGACGTCCCCTTTCGGCGGAGCCGGCGCGTCCTTCCCGGGGAGCGGCCCCGGGCCGGCGCCCGTCCCGGGAGGATCTTAGCCCAGCCGTTTCATTTCCGCGAGCAGCCGGTCGATCTGCTCGGTCGTGTGCTCGGAGAAGATGGAGGCCCGCAGGACCCCGCCTTCGGGGGCGCCGACGTACTTCATGAGGGCGACGGCGATGCCCCGGTCGAAGAGCTCCTTCTGGACTTTCTTCATGGCCTCGGGCGACTTCAGGACCCAGGTGACGATGGGCACCGGGTTGTCGTTCATGTCGTAGCCGAGCTTTTTGAGCCCGGTCTTTATCCGGGCGACGTTGCGGAGCAGCCGCTCGCGCCGCTGGGGCTCCCGGCGGACGATCTCCAGCCCCTTGAGGGACGCGGCCATGGCCGGGGTCGGACTCGGCGTCGCGCCGGGATAGGCGCCGCAGGTGGCCTTGATGTGGTCGATGAAAGCCTTGCTGGCCGGGATGAAGCCGCCGTGGCCGCCGAAGGCTTTGCTCATGGTCCCGGCGTAGAAGCAGCGGTCGCTCTTGACGCCGTAGTAGTCGTAGGTGCCCCAACCGTGCGGCCCGAGGTGGCCGACGGCGTGGGAATCGTCGAGGCAGAGGTAGCCGCCGTAGGGCTCGATGGCCTTGAGGTAGTCGGGGACCGGGGCGATGACGCCGAAGGTCGGGAAGATGCCGTCGCTCATGACCAGGGGGACATCGCCGGCCTTGAGCTTGGCCTTGAGCTGGCGGGACAGGTCCTCCGGGTCGCGGTGCTTGAAAGCGTGGACCGGCTTGAGCGCCGAATAGACCGCGTCGCGGATGCTGAAGTGGGCCGTCTCGTCGATGAAGATGGCCCCGACCTTGTCCTTGAGGGCCTGGACGAGGAACAGGTTGTCGAGGTAGCCGGAGACGAAGTGGATGGCATCCTCGGTGCCGAAGAACTCGGCGATCCGCCGCTCGAGCTCGACCTGGACCGCGGTGTTCCCGAAGCCGGTCCGGGAGGTCGCGGGATGGACGCCGTACTTGCGGAAGGCGGCGACGCCGGCCTCGATGACCTCGGGGTGGCCGTGAAGCGCGAAGTAGCCCGTGCCTCCGAAGTAAAGGACGCGCTTGCCGTTGATGACGGTCTCGGGGCCCGGCGCGCTCTCCATGAGGAAGCCGCCGGCCGGGGGGAAGGCCGCGTCGCCGAGGGGGAAGGCCTCGTCGTCGTCCGCGAAGAAACGGCCGAAGGAGCCGTACGAGGAGCCCAGGACGGCCAGGCCGGCCAGGGATTTGGCCAGGAACTCGCGCCGGCCGTTCGGGCCGGGCGTCCGGTCATCGGGAGCGGTGTTCGGGTTCATGTCTGTGACCTCCTGTCCGGACTCAGGCCGGGCCGGCGCCCCGCCCGGG
>JBFYNT010000314.1:0-8583 GCA_041304225.1 Candidatus Aminicenantota bacterium | reverse complement strand
CGCATCTTCACCCTCCTGCCCCTCGACGAGATCCGGCGCCTGGAAGCCCTCCGGGCGAGCGGCCTCAACGAGGCCAAGAGGGTCCTGGCCTACGAAGCGACCAAGATCACTCACGGAGAGCTCGAGGCGGACAAGGCCCGCAAGGCCGCGGCCGCCGCGTTCGGCGGGAAGCCCGACCCGGGGGGCGCCGGGGACTCCTATGGCGTCGCGGGCGACGTCACCGTCCTGCCGACGACGGCCGTGCCCCGCTCGCGGCTCGAGGAAGGCGTTTCGCCGGCGGCCCTGTTCACCGAGGCCGGCCTGACGCCCTCGCGCAAGGAGGCCAAGCGGATGATCGAGCAGGGCGGCCTCTACGTCAACGACGAGCGCGTCGACTCGATCGAGCGCCTGGTCACGGTCAAGGACCTCGGACCGGGCGGCGACATCATCCTCAAGGCCGGGAAGAAGAAGGTCCACCGGATCGTCCCGGGCTGAGGCCGGCCCCCAGAATTCCTTTGCGTTGCCCGGCCGAGTATGCTTTACTAATGCGGCCGTTTCCACGGTCCAAGGAGAACGACATGAAACACGTCATCGCCATCTTTCTGGTTTCGGCCCTGGCCGTCACCGGTTGCTCGTCGAAAGCCGATGTCTTCACCCTGAAAGCGGGCACTCCCGCCTACGCCCTGGCCGTCGAGCTGGCCAAGACCATGCCCGTCCTGGCCCCCGACAAAACGACCGTCATGGTCCAGTCCAAGGACTTCACGCTCACGTCCGCCGAGGTCATCCAGGCCATCCGGGACAACCTGGGCACGAGGACCGAGGGCCTCAAGCAGCTCGACGCCGGGCAGCTGAAGAGGGTCCTCGAACAGGGCGCCAACACCCTGGGCGAGCGCAGGCTCCTGCTGGCCGCCGCGAAAGCGGCCAAGACCGTGCTCCCGGCCGGGGAGCTCGACTCGGCCCTCCAGTCCGAATACGCCCAGGCCGGCGGCGAGGCCAATTTCCAGGAGGAGCTGAAAAAGGCCGAGATCTCGATCGACCACGTCAAGACGAGCGTCGGCGAGACCCTGCTCATCAACGCCTACCTCAAGGGCATCGTCGAGAACGGGATCAAGGTCCCGGAGGAGGAGCTCCGCAAGGCCTACGACGAGGCGACGCAGACCGACCAGACCGCTTCGGTGCGCCACATCCTCGTCCTGACCCAGGGCAAGACCGACGACGAGAAGGCCGCGGCCCGCAAGAAGGCCGAGGAGGTCCTGGCCAAGGCCCAGGCCGGCCAGGATTTCGCCGAGCTGGCCAAACAGTATTCCGAGGACCCCGGGTCCAAGGACAACGGCGGCCTCTACGAGAGCTTCCCGAGAGGGCAGATGGTCAAGCCGTTCGAAGACGCCTCTTTCACGCTCCCCGTGGGCGGGCTGAGCGGGCTCGTCGAGACGACCTTCGGCTACCACATCATCAAGGTCGTCGACCGCAAGAAGGAGACGCGCCCGTTCGAGGAGGTCAAGTCCGGGCTCGAGACCAAGCTCCTGCAGGCCAAGCAGGGCACGCTCGTCCAGGACACCTTGAAGAGCCTCAAGGACAAAGCCGCGTTCAAGCTGATCGAGCTCTGATCCCCCTGGGGCTTCCGCCCCGGGGATGAGAAAACGGGCCTTCCGTCACCCCTCAGGGGGGGGAGGGCTGACCGGTTGAATTCCTCCCTTGCGGGGATTGCGGGACCGGCCCCGTCCCCCCATACTGGAAGGCGGACGCGCGTCCCCCGACCGCGTCCGGATTATCGCTCATGATCGAGGAGGCACCATGAAAAGACTCACGACGATCCTTCTGGCCGCGGCCTTCGCCGGGCTTCTGGTCCTGCCCGGGCCGGCCGCCGCCGACGTCCAGTTCGGGATCAAGGCCGGCGGCAACATGGCCAAGCCGACCGGCGCCGACGCCGACGACCCTCTGGCGACCCTTAAGTCCAGGGTGGGCTTCACGGGCGGCATCTTCCTGGCCTTCAATTTCGGCCGCGTCATCACCATCCAGTCCGAGGTCCTGTACACGATGAAGGGCGCCACCTACGTGGCCCTCGACGACTCCTACACGGACAAGCTCTCCGCCGACTACATCGAGATCCCCCTGCTCCTCAAGCTGAGGATCCCCACGCCGGTCGTCCAGCCGTTCGTCTTCGCCGGCCCGTCCGTGGGCTTCAAGCTCAAGGAGAAGCTGGAGTCCGACGGTGTCCCCCTGGATGAGACGATCCTCAAGAACAACGACTACGGCGCCATCTTCGGGGCCGGCCTGAACCTGGGGCGGAACTTCATGATCGACGTCCGCTACAGCCTGGGCCTGCAGAAGGTCATCAGCACCTTCGAGGGCGACGTCGAGCCGGATTTCAAGAACGGCGTCTGGTCGGCCAGCATCGGCATCGCCTTCTGATCCGCGGTTCTTCGTTCGTATCGACGACGGCGTTTCCGCCCGGCGGAGGCGCCTTTTTTTTTCGTCCCGGCGAAACGGAGGGGGCCTCAGCGGACGTAGAGATAGACGTAGTGGTTCGTGCCTTCCTCGTCCTTGACCGTCTCGACCAGGGCCTGCTTGGACTCCCAGCCGGGGATGGCGTAGTTGTGGCAGACGACGCGGCTCTTCGGCCGCAGCTGGCTCTCGAGGATGGGCCGCATCAGGGCGTTCGACTCGGGCAGCAGGTAGAGGCTGACGACGGTGGCCTCGGAGATGTCGGCTTTGGTGGCGTCCAGGCGGAGGAAGCGGACCTTATCGGCGACCCCCGCCGCCGAAGCGTTCCGCTCCGACTCCTCGACCATGGCCTGGTCGATGTCGATGCCGACGCCTTGGATCCCGTAGCGGCGGGCGGCCGTGATGACGATGCGGCCGTCCCCGCACCCGATGTCGTAGAGGACGTCCTTGTCGGTCAGGGCGGCCAGCTCGAGCATCCGGTCGACGACCGGCGCCGGCGTCGGGACCCAGGGCGCGAGGTCGACGGCGTCGTCCCGGCCGTGCGAGCCGAGGAAGAGGTCGATCGTCTCGCCCTCGTCGTAGCGGAAGGAGTAGGGGCTGCCCGGGTCGAGCGAGTAGACGGCTTCCCTTTGGCCCGTGGTGAACTCGACCTCGAGGGGGACGGAAGTGGAGAAGCGGTCGACGGCGTCCGGGGCGATCTCGCGCGTCTCGAAGGCCTCGGGCTTGCCGGACGGGTAGATCCGGTAGGCGATCGCGCGGCCGGTGACGTTGCGGAGGGTCGTCTCCTTGAGGTTGAGGTCGGCGGCCGTCGCCGCGGCAGGGGCCTGCGGTTCCGGCCCGCGGCGGCAATCCGCGAGGGGCAGGACGGCGGCAACGAGGGCGAAGAGGACGGCGGCGCGGGCGAGGTCGGTTCTGCGCGTCATGGGCACCTCCCGATGGGCCCATTGTAGCAGAAACGGCCTTGAAGTGGGTTCTCCACCCGCCCCATCCGGGGAAGTCCCTCTCTCCGGCTCTGCTCGGGGATATCCTCTGGCTCCCCGGCCCCCCGGGAACCGGTTCGCACGGTTCCCCCCGCTGCGCGGGTTCCCCCCTCCAGCAACGGGGATCTGCGAGGATAATCCCCTCGCCACCTCGAGAGGGACACCCGGAAAGGGTAGAAGAACCAAATAAGATGGCCCGGACCGGAACATTCCGCCCCGCGGGCGCGTATTGCCGGGGTGTGGGGGATCTTCCGTTCCCCCGCGAGTCTTAGCGTTCGAGGAGGAGTCCCATGCTCTTGCGCAACGCTCTTAGCCCCGTCCGTCCGGTCCTCGCCGGCTTCGCCCTCCTGGCCGCGGTCCTGGCCGGGCCGGCCCAGGAGCGTTCCGGCCTGGCGCAATTCGTCATCCATCCCAAGCTCGAGGTGAGCGTGGCCGATTTCCCGGCCGAAGGGCTCATCCTCGACATCGGGGGCGGGGGCGAGGGCGTCATCGGCCAGCTCAAGGGCCGGCAGGTCGTCGCCATCGACCTCCTCAAGCAAGAGCTCGAGGACGCGCCCGGCGGGCCCTTGCTCAAGATCGTCATGGACGCCCGCGCGCTGGGATTCCTCGACGGCTCGTTCGACACGGCCACCGTCTTCTTCACCTTCATGTACATCATGCCGGCCGATCACGCCAAGGTCTTTGCCGAGCTCCACCGGGTGCTCCGGCCCGGCGGCCGCCTCCTCGTTTGGGACCCCGTGTTCCCGGACAAGGCGGCGCCCGAAAAGCCGAAGATCATGTATCCCCTCCACGTCCGCCTGCCCGGCAAGGAGATCAACACCGGCTACGGCGTCGGCATCCGCGAGGGACAGGGAGCGGACCACTTCACGGAGCTGGCGAAAGCGGCCGGCTTCGAGCTCGTCTCCCGGAAGGACGAGGCCGGCTGGTTCCGGCTCGAGTTCCGGAAGGCCGGCTGATCCGGGTCAGGCCTTCTCGACCGGGTGGCGGATGATCGTCCGCAACTTCTCCGGGGCCGAGCGCCGCGGGTCGCCCAGGTAGATCTCGTGATGGCGGCCGCGGAGCCGGAGCCCCGAGTCCTCGACGAAGCGGTGCAGCTTCTCGACGGTCGCAGCCTCCGTCGCGTAGGGGCCGACGTGCATGATCTGGGCGGCCTGGCCCTCGACGAACTTCTCGAAACGGATCTCCAGAAAGCGGGGGAATTTCGCCTTTTTCTTGACCGCGCCGACGGCGGCCGCGACGTCCTCTCCGGTCACGACGTCCGGCTGGACGATGAGGATGGTCCATCGCCACTCGTCGCGATTATCGCCCATGAAGACCGCCGGGTCGTCGGCGTACCAAAGGCCCTCGAGGGCCATGACCGGGTAGTCGACGGCCTTCTCTTTCTTGAAAGTGAACTTGAGCGTGTAGGCGACGCTGTAGAGGGCGCCTACGGCCTCCTGGAAGGCCGGGCTGTTCGGATCGCCGGTGCCGTCGACCATGAGGGCGTTCAGGGGCGGGACGTCGACGAGCACGGGTTTCGCCGCCGATGCCGTGTAGCAGGATTTGAGGGATTTCTTGAGATCGATAGTTTTCATGGCGCCGCTCCTGGCCGTCAAAGGGGCTTGACCGGGACGTAGAGGTCGAAGACGAAACGCGGCCTTTTTTTCGTGCCCGACGGCTCTCCGACGAAGGCGGAAAAGACCCGCCTCATTATAGCAGGGGGCGAACCCCAAGTCAGCCGTCCTTGACTCCCGTCTGGCGCTGTATTGGGACGGAGAGACCCGGGAGAGTGCCCCTTATCATGCCGTTGCTTCCTTCGGGTCTTCTCGGGCCGGTGAAGGTCCTTCAGGCTTCTGGACGGCGATCCTGACGTCCTCTTGACAACGCCTCCTTATGTCCTGATATGTTTTAGGCGATAAACTGGCCGCTATCCGATCAAGAAGGGGAACCATGAAAAAAACCGTCCTCGGCCTCTTAGTGGCGGGCCTGTTCCTGAGCGCCGGCCTTGGCGCGGCCGTCCCGGGGGAGAAGACAACCCAGATCAGCCTCGGCGTGAGCGCGCTGGTCCTGTCCGAAACCTACTCCGACGGCTCAAAAGGCATTTATGGTCCGGGGCTGCGGGTCGATTTTAATTTGGGCAAGTCGTTGATCGTCGCGCCCGAGGTCTCCGGCGGGGTCGGCGGCTGGTCCGCCGGCGGCACCGTCAACTTCCGGTCCGGGAAGTTTTTCGCGGGCGCGGGCTATTTGGCGGCCTCTCTCGGAGGGAATTGGGACGAATGGGGCGTCAATTCCCTGCTCAAGCTCCAGATCGGGGCCAAAGGCCCGCATTGGCTGATCGCCGCTTCATACGTCGCCAATCGCTGGCTCAAGGGTTTCGGCCTGACGGCCGGCTATGTCTTTTAAAACGGCATTTCGGCTTGACGGCTCCGGGATCCCTCAGGGCCGAATGCTGAGCGTGATCTTGAAGATCCCCCGTTCTTCGAGAGGATAGAATCGCGCCGCCGGGTCCCAGCGCCGCTCCCAGTTCTTCGAGTAAACGACGTAGACGACATTGCCCGGTGTGATCTCCCATCGGAACCGCGTGTTGAGGCCGAGCTCGTTCGAGACGTCGTCGTACTGGACGTAGGTCATCAGGCCGAGCCGCGGCGAGAGGAAGAGGTCGGTCTTGAGCTGGTAGACGTTCTCCCGGAAATCCCCCTCCGGCAGTCGGCCGCGGACGAAGTTGGCGTCGATGTCGAGGACGGCGTAGCCCTTGAGCTTGACCCGGAAGCCGGCCTCGACGTTGTCGAGGCGCCCCGAATAGAACGGGCCGGTCTCCCACTCGACCCGCCCGCCCCAGGCCCGGTGCCCCGCCGTCTCGAACTGGAAAGCGTAGTTCGTGAAGGTGTAGGCCCCGGCCGGCAGGACGACGCCGTCGCCGACCTCCCAGCCCTCCGTGAGCCGGTCGAAGTTCGAGACGATGTTGAACTCGAATTGCTCGCCGCTTTCGGTCTGCAGGTTGAGAGGCGCGGTGAAGAGACGGCGCGTCTCGATCCGGCCGTCGAGGTCCCAGGTGAAGGAGGGCCGGAGCTCGAAGAAGAACTGGCGCACGAGCCGCCCGAGGAGCCCCTTCTCGGGCCGGGGCATGTAGTTGACCCCGGCGCTGAGGACGCGGACGTTCCGTCTCGGCAGGTAGCCGACGCCCGGGTCGAGCGCGTCGCCGTAGGAGTTGAAGGACACGGCGGCGTCCCAGAGATCGTTGGGGTAGTCGATCTTGAAGCCATAACCCTCGTGCCGTCCGTTCGGGGCGTCGTTCCAGTTGTAGACGAACCAGCCCCCGGCCAGGAAGTTCTTGTCGCCGAAGAGCCGCGAGGTCTGGTAGACGGCGTCGAACCCGGCCAGGGAATTCCGCCCCCCGGTCGGGCTGCCGGTCGTGAAGATGGCCCCGATCCGGCTCTCGGCCAGGACGTTCTGCGAGACGCGGGCCACCAGGAAGTTCTCAGGGGACAGGCCGAGGTCGTCGCGCGCCGATGTCCGGACCTCGAGGACCTGGAGGTTGGTCGAGCCGATCTTGCCGAAGACCTTGGCCCCGAAGGTGACGGGGACCTGGTCGCCGGCGAAGAGGCCGATGCGGCGGCTGAAGAACGGTGCGAAACCCGAGCCGTCGCTCGGCGTGACCGTGCCGAAGTTGAAGATCTCCGAGCCCTCCAGGAAGAAGGTCCGCTTCTCCGGGAAGTACAGGGAGAACCGGCTCAGGTTGACGCGCCGCTCGTCGACCTCGGTCTCGGCGAAGTCGGTGTTGTAGCTGAAGGCCCCGACCAGGTTGGGGGTGAAGCTCTTGTAGAGGTCGAAGCCGCCGTCCCAGCGCCAGTCCGCCGGCGTCCCGGCGACGTGGTCCTTGGCCGGGCTGAGCAGACCGTAGGGCTTGAAGGTCAGGCCCAGGCCCTGTCGGACCCGGCCGAGCCCCTCGAGCGGGGCGGCCTCGGCGGGATTGGTGAAAAAGGCGTCCGTCCGGGCCCCGGACAGGCGTACGATCTCCTGGCGACGGGCGATGACCCGCTCGACGTTGAGGCCCCAGATCTCGAGGTCGGGCCGGAAGGAGATGGACTTGAAGGGGATGGCGATCTCCGCCGACCAGCCGTCGGGGCCGATGGCGCCGCGAGCGTCCCAAAGCCCGTCCCAGGCCAGGCTCGAATGCTCGCCGGTGGCCAGGCCCTCGCTCTTGGCGCCGCGGGGGTTGACCGAGAAGAAATAGGCGTTGCGGCGATCCTGGAAGGGATCGAGGATGACACGGACGGCGTCCTCGGAGATGTCCTCGGTCTCGTCGCCGTCGTGGGCCATGGTATTGGCCGCGACGCGTCCCGGCTCCCGGTCGTAGCACATGACGCCGATGTAGAGGACGGCGCCGTCGGCGACGACGCGGAGATCGGTCCGCTCGGAGGGCTCGTCGCCGGAGCGCGGGACGGCCATCCGGAAGTCCGAGAAGACGGGGGCCTCCCGCCAGGCCTCGTCATCGAGGCGGCCGTCGAGCTTGGGCCCCTGTTCGACCCTGATAGCCTGGATCCGGACGGGACGGCCCTCCCGGGGGGCGGACCCCCGGGGGTCCTGCGCGGCTGCGGCGACCGGACACAGGATCGCGGCGAGGGTTATCAGGGCGGCTACGGTCTTCATGGATGGGTCCTCTCGTGGTGCGGCATTATACCAGATTGACGGCGGCGGTGAAGGCCCCGGCTTATCTACGCGTCCCGGCCGTCAGGCGGTGGAGGCGGAGAAGGAAGAGGAAGGCGGCGACGTTGAGGCCGACCGCCGCCAGCGCGACGGCCGCGAAACCGAGGCCGTAGAGCCGCGCGGAGACGAGCGATCCGATGGCCCGGCCGATGGAGAACGAGGCCGCGTAGAAGGCCAGGAGGGTGGCCCGGGCCCGTGGCAGGATCTCGCTCATGACCGGGAGCATCGAGACGACCGTGTATTCGAAGGACAGATAGAAGAGAGCCAGTCCGGCCAGCGCGCCTACCGTCGTCCGGCCGGCGAGGGGCATGACCAAAGCGGCAACGGTATTCCCGGCCAGGCCGAGCATCAGCGCTTTGGTCTTGCCGAGGCGGTCGACCGTGGCCACGACCAGGCCTTCGCCGCCGAACTCGGCGGCGCCGATGACCGCCGCGGCGGCGCCCAAGGCGGCGACCTTGAGGCCGAACGAGTCCTCGAGCCAGACGCCGAAGAC